>CAMLYL010000065.1 GCA_946491665.1 uncultured Lachnospiraceae bacterium
TTCTGAGAGGGGTAAGCCCTGTAAGGGGCTTACCTACTTACCAAATTTCATTTCCGGGGACTCCGGGATTTTTCTGAAACAGATGCGTTCAGATTGGAAAAATAGCGTCTGGTACTCTGAATAAATTCTTTTAACAGCGCATTTTCAAAATTCGAATGGTAAAACAGACCTACGGACAGACTGGGGGCTTCTGCCAGGCGGAACATCTGAATGCTTCCTCCCGGGGGAAGAAACAGCTCCGGAAGAATCGCAATTCCGAAACCCGCATGGGCAAGAAGTGCGGCAGTCTCCGGTGAATTGCAGAAATGTATGTCGGCAGGTTTTTTTTCTGCTGCCAGCTGCCATTGGAAACGCGCAAGATCAGGAGAGAGCGTCAGCGGATTGCAGAAAATCAGCTTTTTGTCTTTCAGTTCCTTCAAAGAAATGGTTTCTTTGAAGGAAGGAAGATAACCAATGCGGCAGACACAGATCAGAGAACTGAGACACAGTTCCTGAAAGGCCAGTTTTTCTCTTGTTTTTCCGCCCTCACGGATATCAAAAATAACTTCTGTGGATCCTGTTTCCAGCAGATGAAAGAGCTGTTCATGGGGAACCACATGAAGACGCGGGTGCAGATTCGGATGTGAGGCAGAAAGCTCATGCAGGACATCTGACAGGAGAAACAGTTCCGCATAATTGCTGCATCCGATGGAGAGTTCCTGAATGGGATAATCATCGGGATGGGAAAAGCGCAGCTTTGCCTGATCTGCGATGGTGACAATATTCCTGGCGTCTTCGGTAAAGGCCAGCCCCTCCGGCGTCAGCTCCACCATTCGGGTAGAACGCCGGAACAGCTTCACATTCAGTTCTTCTTCCAGTGTTTTGATCTGATGGCTGACTGCGGGCTGGGAAAGATGCATCTGTCTGGCTGCCCGGGCGAAATTTAAGGAACCGGCAACAGCCAGAAAACAACGGAGCTGCAGTATATTCATGAAAATCTCTCTCTTTCTGAAAATTTATTAATCACAATAATGTTTTCTTATCAATCATACCACAACTGTATTTCTCTGAAAAGACAGCCGGAAAAAATGGCACAGATTTTGCTGTTTAATAAAAAAGCTTTATTGATAATAATAAAATATATAGAATAAATTAGCACTCGACTGTTGCAATTGCTAATAACCAACCGTATAATACTGACGTAAAAAAGGAGGATACATCTCATGCGAAAACTTTTGAAAAATTTTACCGGAAAAGACTGGATGTTAGTAGCCTTGTCGGTTGTATTTGTTGTGATTGGCGTCGGGATGGAGTTGACCATGCCGGAATATATGTCTGAAATCACAACACTTGTGCAGACAGCCGGAAGTGAAATGTCGGAAATTCTGGCTGCCGGAGGGAAGATGCTCCTCTGTGCGCTGGGAAGTCTCGTGGCTACCGTAGTCGTATCTGTCTGCGCGTCAGGACTTTCTGCCGGGTTCGGCGCCAGACTGAGAGAGCGCCTTTTCCGGAAGGTTCAGTCCTTTTCTATGGGAGAGATCGGACGCTTTTCCACAGCAAGCCTGATTACACGTTCCACCAATGATGTAACACAGATACAGATGTTGATTGTGCTGGGACTGCAGATGCTGCTTCGGGCGCCTGTCATGGCAATATGGGCGATCTGCAAAATTTCGAACCAGGCATGGCAGTGGACGTTTTCCACAGGCGTTGCCGTTGTGATTCTTCTGTGTGTGGTGATTATCTGCCTGGCGCTGGCTCTTCCGAAATTCCGGAAAATGCAGCAGCTTACAGATAACCTGAACCGTGTGACGCGCGAGAATCTGTCGGGACTGCGCGTAGTGCGGGCCTATAATGCGGAAAGCTATCAGAAAGAAAAATCTCAGAAAGCGAACGATGAGCTTACAAATACAAACCTGTTTGCTCAGCATACCATGGCTTTTCTGATGCCGAGTATTCAGATCGTCATGAGCGGACTTCCTCTGGCGATTTACTGGATCGGCGCAGCGCTGATTAACGGTACGGGAACGACGGATAAGATCAGCCTGTTCTCTAATATGGTAGTATTTTCCCAGTATGCGCTGCAGATTGTCATGGCATTTATGATGCTGGTTATGATCTTTATCATTCTGCCCCGTGCAATGGTATCCGCAAAACGTATCGATGAAGTGCTGGATACGGAGCCGGCGATCCATGACGGAGACGCCGTGGAAGGAAAGAGCGGTGTGGCCGGCGAAGTGGAATTCCGCAATGTATGCTTCCGCTATCCGGACTCGGAGGAGGATGTACTCCATCAGATTTCCTTTACTGCGAAAAAGGGAGAGACGGTGGCATTCATCGGTTCCACCGGATGCGGCAAAAGTACTGTTATTAATCTGATTCCCCGGTTTTACGATGCGACGGAGGGACAGGTTCTGGTGGACGGCATTGATGTGAAGCAGTATTCTCAGAAAGCTCTCCGCAATAAAATCGGATATGTTTCCCAGAAAGCAACTCTGTTTACGGGAACAATCCGTTCCAATGTGGCGTATGGCGATAACGGAAGACCTGCCCCGGATGAGGACGCAGTCAGGGACGCTGTAAATACCGCCCAGGCGGCAGAATTTGTGGAAAAAATGGAGGATACCTACGATGGATATGTGGCGCAGGGCGGCTCAAATCTGTCAGGAGGCCAGAAGCAGCGTATCTCTATTGCCCGGGCCATCGCGAGAAATCCCGAGATTCTGATCTTTGATGATTCATTCTCCGCGCTGGATTACAGAACAGACCGGATTCTGCGCCAGACACTGGATGAAAAATGCAAAGACACTACAAGATTTATTGTGGCGCAGCGAATCGGAACCATCCGCAGCGCAGACAAAATTATTGTTCTGGATGAAGGAAAAATTGCAGGTATGGGAAGGCACGAAGATCTGATTAAGAACTGTGAGGTTTACCGCCAGATTGCTTTATCACAGCTTTCAAAGGAGGAACTTGCGTAATGAGAAACAGAAAACAGAAATCCGGACAGGCCGGAAAGCTGGTCGGTTCCTGGAAAAAATTATTTGGATACTGTGACAGATACAGAAAAGCGATTGTGGCGGCGCTGATCTGCGCCGCGCTGGGAACCGTGTTTACCCTGATCGGCCCCAACCGTCTGTCGGATATGACAGACTGCATCACAGAAGGTATTGCGCCGGACACAGAAAAGCTGGAAGAGATATCCGGGGCGGTGTCGGAGAATGTTTCAGGCAATCTGAGAGCGGTGGTCAGAGCGAGTGTTGGGTCTCTTGAGAATGAGCAGATGTCCTCCGGCAAAGAATCTGCGGGGGATATTATTATCAATGGTTCCGTGATTCCGGTGGAGGATCAGCTGCAGACTCTTGATGTGGTGAGCGAACTGCAGAAGAATGAGGGAGAAAATCTCTATGAAGCGCTGACAGCGCTTCCGGAGTCTGTCACCGATGCTTTGTACACGGATATTACGGTAGACGGCGTGATAATTTCCGGCGGAGACCAGAAAGAAATGCTGGAAATTTATTCGGAAATAGACATGAACGACACGGAAGCCGCCCTGGAACAGATGGACAATTTGCCGGATTCGGTGTACAATTTAATTAAACCTTCGGTGAATATGGAAGAGATTTTCCGAATCGGAATCTTCCTGGTTACGATCTATGTGCTGAGTTTTATCCTTACTGCGGTGCAGGGCTGGATCATGGCGACGGTAACACAGCGTGTTTCCAGACAGATGCGTTCTGATATTTCCCATAAAATTAACCGGCTGCCCATGTGGTTTTATAATAAGACCAGTACAGGTGATGTCCTCTCCCGTGTAACGAACGATGTTGATCTGATCGGTCAGTCCATGAATCAGAGTCTCAGCAGTCTGGTAACTGCAACGGTACTTTTTGTGGGCAGTCTGATCATGATGCTGGTTACCAATGTTGTCATGACGCTGACTGCGGTTGTGGCCAGTCTGATTGGTTTTCTCTGTATGTTCCTGATTATGGGGAGAAGTCAGAAGTATTTCACCCGTCAGCAGGAGCATCTGGGTGAACTGAACGGTTATATCGACGAAATGTATGCGGGCCATACCGTCATTAAAGCTTACAATGGAGAAGAGGGTACAGAGAAAACCTTCGATGAACTGAATGGAAAGCTTCGGGTAAGCGGATTCAGAGCGCAGTGTCTTGCAGGTCTGATGCAGCCGATCATGACATTTATCGGGAATTTCGGATATGTTGCGGTCTGCGTTGTGGGCGGCGCAATGGCTCTGAACGGCAGGATCAGCTTTGGCGTGATTGTCGCCTTTATGATTTATGTCCGTTATTTTACACAGCCTCTTTCGCAGATTGCGCAGGCAATGCAGTCTCTTCAGTCGGCAGCCGCCGCCGGGGAGCGTGTTTTCGAGTTCCTGGATGCAGAGGAGATGGAGGATGAGAGCGCAAAGACAAAGAAGCTTGACAATGTAAAGGGAATGGTGGAATTCGATCATGTGAAGTTCGGCTATGAGGGGTCAGACCGTATCATCATTCATGATTTCTGCGCCACGGCAAAGCCGGGACAGAAAATTGCCATTGTGGGTCCTACCGGCGCCGGAAAGACAACTATGGTCAATCTGCTGATGCGGTTCCACGAAATTCAGAGCGGTGAGATCCGGATCGATGGAGTTTCCACAAAAGATATGACAAGAGAAGAGGTTCATTCTCAGTTCTGCATGGTGCTGCAGGATACCTGGCTGTTCGAAGGAACCGTGAGAGAGAATCTTGTATACTGCGAGAAGAACGTCAGTGACGAGAAAATTACTGAGGCCTGCAAAGCAGTGGGACTGGATCATTTTATCCGTACACTGCCCCATGGCTATGATACGGTTCTGAATGATCAGATTAATCTTTCACAGGGTCAGAAGCAGCAGCTTACCATAGCCCGCGCCATGATTGCGAACCGGCCGATGCTGATTCTGGACGAGGCGACCAGTTCTGTGGATACCCGTACGGAGCAGCAGATTCAGAGCGCCATGGACCTGCTGATGGAGAACCGTACTTCCTTTGTGATCGCTCACAGGCTTTCCACGATTAAGAATTCAGATCTGATCCTTGTGCTGAAGGACGGCGATATTATCGAGAGCGGCACACATGAAGCGCTGCTGGAACAGAATGGTTTTTATGCCGAGCTTTATAACAGTCAGTTTGAAGGCCAGTCTGCATAAAATAAATAACAGGCGGAACAGTTTTTTTGTTCCGCGCAGATATGAAACAGGCAAAAAGCAGATTCCTATATCAGCTTTTTAATATATCAAATGCAGGAGGTATAGCAATATGAAAACCAGATACATCACGATTGAACGGGAATACGGCAGCGGCGCCTCGGAGATTGCCCGCCGTCTGTCGGAGGAGACGGGGGTTCCCTGCTACGGGAGGGAGATTCTGGAGGCGGTATCCGCGTCGCAGAATATTTCTGTGGGCGAAATAGATAAATATGAAGAAAACGTATCAAACAGTTTTCTCTATTCTATCTACATGATGACCCAGGCAAATATCGGGAATCCGGATCCGCTGAATCGTGAGGGACATATTTTTATTGCGGAGCAGGAGGAGATCCGTCGCCGGGCCCGCAACGGCAGAGCGATTTTCCTGGGACACTGCGCGTCGGAGGCACTGAGGAATATGGATCAGGTTGTCCGGGTATTTATCCGGTGCAGTGATGAGGCGAAAAAGAAAGCCAGGATCATGGACTATTATGGCATTCCGGAAGGCGTGGTGGAAAGTACGAGAAGACGTTTTGATAAAAAGCGGGCCAACTATTATTACGCGAATACCGGAAAGAAATGGGATGACTGGAAGAATTATGATATTGTGCTGGACAGCGCGGTTCTGGAAATTGACGGGTGTACTGCGGCGTTGAGGGGACTGCTTCTGGACTGATACAGAAGGGAACCCGGCGCAGGTGAAACAGAATGATCTGCGGGCCGGCAAAGCGGCAGGAATTTTATAAATAGTTTCTGTAAAAAGAAAAAACAGGCGGATTTGTCTGTTTTTTCTTTTTTGTGTAGTAAATAGCGGAGATTTTACGTTATTATATATAAAAGAAATAACATCGATGACTGAATCAGATTTTGCAGAAGAACCCGGGGGAAGTTATGATACTTTTTTTGAGCATGCTTGACAGCGAAGAGGATAAAAACAGATTTGTCCGTATATATGAAACATACCGGTATTTTCTCTGGTATCTGGCCAATGAGCGGCTGAGTGACCCGTATCTTGCAGAGGATGCGGTTCAGGAAACGTTTCTTGCCCTGACCCGGCATATGGATAAAGTTGGGGAGATCGAGAGCAGAGCCACAAGAAATTTTCTGGCGACGATTGTAAAGAGCAAGGCGGTTGATCTGCTCCGGAAGCGTCAGGGAATCCGGGATGAGGTTTTCGAAGAGTCCATGATCCGGGATGTGCAGGAAGATCCGCTGGAGGAGTGGCTGATCCGGGAAAATTATGAGCGGATTCTGAAAGCGGTGTCCCGGCTGGATGAAATTTATCGTGTGGTTTTTGAATACAAGTATCTCCACGAACTGTCTGACCGGGAAATTGCCGGGATTCTAGGCGTGACGCCAAAGGTGGTCAATGTGCGCATTTTCCGGGCCAGAAAGAAGCTGCAGAAGCTGCTGGAGGAGATGGATGACGGAACAGAGGGACAGAGAGCAGGAGGGGAAAAATGAGACAGACTTCTGAAGATATTTTGAGAGAGGCGCTCGGAGAAGAACTGGAGCAGGAAATCTCAAGAGTTCCGCCTGATGAACAGATCCGCGCGCAGCATACATTTTCCCGGACATTCCGGAAGAAGATGAAAAAGGTGCTGGAAAATCCGGATCTTCCGAAAGCGGCGGATGATGCGGAGAGAGCGCAGACAGAACCCGGCATGCGGAATCCGGGAAAGCGGAAACAGATCCGGATTCTGGCAGCGTGTATCGCCTGTTTTCTGGTGGTCGGCATTGTACTGGGATCACAGACCGAATGGTTTTCTCCGGACAGCAGTTTTTCTGAGTCGGCAGATACATCGGGTGCATCGGGAGCTGCCGGTGAAGAAATCCGGGAACCGGGCAGCGGAGGCGGAGATTCTTCCGTATCCGGCGTTCCGGAAGAGTCTTTGGCTGAACAGGATGAGACGGAAAATAATCTGGAAAACGTTACCATGACTGTGACAGAGGCAGAGAATTATTCCGCAGAAATCCTGGTGGAAAACGGATCCGATGAATATCTCTGGTACGGAGACGAGTACAGCCTGGAAAGACTGGATGAGGAGACGGATACCTGGCAGCCGGTAGAGGAGACGGCAGAAGTTGCTTATAATGATCTTGCCTATAATGTATATGCAGGCGGAAGTTCCCGGTGGAGGGCTGACTGGACAAAGCGGTACGGCGCGCTGGCGCCCGGGACTTATCGGATCGTGAAAGTTCTTTATGTGGGAAGAGACGGAGGAGAGGATACCGCCCACAGGATGACGGCGGAGTTTACAATCGGGGAACCGTAATCAGGAGGTAATTATGAAAAGGAGAAGATGTTTGAGGGGAAAGAGATTTTTGTGGACGGCTGCGGCGCTTCTGGTTCTGGCGGCATTTCTGGCAGGCTGCGGGGAGTCATCCGGAAGTTCGTCAGCCGGAGCCGGGGAATATGCCGCAGACAGCGCGGCTTCGCATCAGACCGCTTCCGATACTTATGATACCGGAGCGGCGGTCTTCGGAGACAGTGAGGGAACTGCTCCCGAAGAAACGGCGGAAGCCGGCAGTGAAGGAAGCGGAAGCGCTGACGGAGCGGAGCTTGGGGTCTCCGCGGAACAGAAGCTGATCCGAACCGTGAATATGACTGTGGAGACGACAGAGTTTGATACGCTGATTGCCGGTCTGAAAGCAGAAACAGAGGAACTGGGCGGGTATACGGAACATTCTGAGGTGAATACTTCCGATGGAGGACAGAGCGGACGGTGGGCGTCCCTGACTCTTAGGATTCCGGCCGAAGGGCTGGATACATTTCTTGCCCGGGTAAATGAGGAGGCAAATGTAGTCTATTCCAATGAGAGTACAGAGGATGTGACTCTGTCCTATACCGATATGGAGAGTCATCTTCAGGCGCTCAGGACGGAACAGGAAAGTCTCCTTGCCATGCTGGAGAGCGCGGCGTCAATGGAGGATATTCTGGCGATACAGTCCCAGCTCACGCAGGTGCGTTATGAGATTGAGTCCTATGAGTCCCGGCTCCGGGTGTATGACAATCAGGTAAATTACAGTACGGTATATCTGGATATTCATGAAGTTGTGCGTGAGACTTCTGCATCGGGCACTTCTTTCTCAGACAGGGTAAAGGTACGGTTTCAGGATAATATTTACCGGATTGGTTCCGGCTTTACAAACTTTGCCGTGGGATTCCTGGGAGCGCTTCCGGTTCTGATACTTCTTGCGGCAGCGGCTGCTGCTGTAATTTTGATCGTCAGAAAGGGGATGAAGTTTAAGAAGAAGAGGGAAGAGAAGATGTTCGAAAATGCGGAGGAGGATGAAAAGCCATAATAAAGCAGACAGAAAAACGTCCCGGCAGCGGCGCCGGGACGTTTTTTCTGTCTGTGCCAGGCCGATCCGGCAGAATATGCAGTCAGCAATGCGTATTTGGTATACCAGAGACATACTAATGGAATTGACATTTGCTGAAAACACAGATATAATAAAACAGAATAAAACACAACAAAAATGTATTTATATAAAATAAAAAGCGATTAAGATGGATAATAGAGCAAATTCTTCCATTAATACAGAATAAGAATAAAAAAACATATATTGTGGATTACTGAGCATAATATAGTCCTTTATAATACTGTCTGCAATAAAAATGATTAAAACATAATAAAACAAAAATATAATCAGATAAAAACATTACATAGAATAAAGTACAAAAAGGGGAGACAAGGGTATGCACAGGGTAAGCAGAGATCAGGGCACAGGAAAAAAACTGTTTTTTTCAGCTGTCTTTTTTTTTGTGTGCGGGAATTCTGATGGGAGGATGCGGAAAACCAACGGCAGACAGTGAGGAATCACCGGTTCTGACCGGAGCGTCCCTGGAATCGTGGAATGACGGCAGTATGGACGAGCAGTATGTGGATGTGTCTTTGGAATTTGACCGGCCGGTCTGCTGGCAGGAAAAGGATGCGGATACACTGCGGGTTACAATTTCCGGAAACCGGATGTCCGGCGATGATCTGGAACTGGTTCAGGGAGAGAGCGATCAGGATCTGATTCTGCGGATCAGTGTAACCGCAGTGACGAACGGTACATTGGAGATCGGCATGGATGATTCTGCGGATGTGATTTCTGCCGTTACATCAGAGGACGGAAAATACGCGGCAGATGATTTTCAGATTTCCGCGGTGATTCCTTCCGGCATCGAACTGGCGGATACATCGGATCAGGCGGGCAGTTCTGACGGGCATCCGCAGATATCGAAGCAGGTGACCCATTCCTGGAATATCCGGAGTATTGCCTGGGTTCAGCTTCTGGAAAACGGAGAGCCTGTGGAAGTGGGCGAGGATACAAATATTGAGATTCTGGATCAGGCGGTAGCTGTTCATGGACATGAATTCCTTCAGGAGGATGAGTTTGCGGTGGCGCAGTCCATAGCGGAGACTCTGGATGATTATTACAGCGATGATTATGCGTTCAGCTATGCGGATGATGTTGTTACTGTGGAGAAGGTTTCCGGAGATCAGGACGTTGAGCTGGATCTGCAGGTTTATTCGTACTTTCATGTGACTTCTCAGGGCAGTGAACTGGATGTTTCAGGGACGGCAGAGGAAGAGACCGGAGAACATGAAGAGTCTCTGGGATCAAAAGTGAAGGAGACGGAGATTGACCGGGAGATGACAGACCAGGAGCAGGCCTTTGTGGATTCCTTCCATATCAGTCATATGGATGATCCGGCGGCGGCAGAAGCGGCTTACCGGATTCTGACGCTTACCGGAGATGCGCTGGGAGAAGAAGAGGTTTATTCGGTTTATAATCTGGAGACTCTCGCCAGTCTTTGTTTTCAGAATCAGAAGATGAATGAAATCAATTTTACGGCGCAGGAGGATCATACTTCCGGCGAGAGCTGTGACTGTCAGTTGAAAGGCCACACGCTGCAGGGACTGGACTTTACTGCGTTTCTGGAGCTGGCCGGCGTTGATTTCTCGAAACCGGTGTACGCGGCCTGTTATGCCGGAGCGGCTTCCGGGCTTCAGCAGGAGGTGACTGAAGTCAGCCGGACGATTCCGCTCAGTGATGAAAACGGAACGCTGGGCCAGAAGGTGATGCTGGTGACGGCTGTGGACGGACAGCCGCTGACAGAAGGACAGACGGTTCTCTCAGGGCCGGTGGCGCTGGTTGTCATCCGTGATGGGGAAACTGTCTGTGTGGACAGTCTGGCGAAGGTGGTTCTGGGAAATGAAGAAAATCCTGAGAATCCCAATTACGGGTACCATCGGTATGAGCCCTATTCAGAGAGTGCGGACGCCGCATTTACTGTGAATGTATATGACAGCAGCGCGCCCTACCTGGGAACGCTGATTTCCAAAACTTTTACAACTGCGGATATTGAAGCGCTGATGGAGCAGTATCCGGAGCATGTATACCGGAATTATTATGGTCTGATCGGCAATCAGGAGGAGTTTGCTTCCATGGGCGTGGGCGGCTGGCAGGACTGCTTTACCGGGCTGGATTTGTACTGGCTGCTGTCAGAGCAGGTGGGAATTGAAACCTTCTCCGGTTACGCTGAGTTTTACGGCCGGGACGATGACCTGTATCTGACCCTGGACGATATCAGTTATTTTAACTGGCAGGACCGTGCGGAGCAGTATAACGTGATCAACCGGAATGGTGAAGTGATCCCGTATGCCATTCCCATGATTTCCTGTGTGAAGAACGGCTATCCGATTCTTCCGGAGCATGATCATGAGAGTGAAGGCTCTGTTGACTATAATCAGCTGAATGTGAAGCTGGAGGAACTGGGAATCAGTACTTCAGTAGGAGAAGTGAAAAATGACAAAGGTCCCTTTGTGGCGTGTCTCGGAAATCTTTCCGGCGTATTCGGCGGATATCAGCAGGAGACCGGCGGGGACTGTGTGCGGCTTGATATTTATCTGGACTGAAAGAACATTTGTATATAGAAGAAAAAGACTGAAAAATGAGGAGAGTACAGATGAAAAAGAAAGGAATTCAATGGAAAAGAAAAGGGAAAGTCCTGGCTGCGCTGATTGCGTGCATGGTTCTCTGTCTGGGCATGACATCCAATGCGTGGGCATATTTTAACCGGGGAACTGTGGGAATCAGCACGGGACAGAAAACAGTATCGGTGGCTGCCGGAAGCAGTACGACCGTGAGCGTTTCCCTGTCTCCGGCCAGTGACCGGCAGACAGAAGGCTGCGGAATGGCGGAATGTCCCCAGAGCTGCGGCGAGAAGGAATGTCTTGATGAGAACGGACAGTGTACCTGCAACGGCACGGAGTACAAGACTTATACCACCAGTGTGGCGGTGTCCTCCAGCAACACATCTGTTGCCACTGCCAGCTACAGCAACGGAACATTGAGTATCCGCGGTGTATCAGAGGGTACGGCGGTGCTGACTCTGACCGCTTCCCTGCGCCAGTTCAGCAGCGGAAGCACCACCATTACGGTGAATGTAAGTAAGGGATCCTCCACAGGCGGCGGTTCCACAGGCGGCAGCGGCAGCAGCAATAATGGAGGAAGCAGCAATGGCGGAAGCAGTTCGGGAAGCGGAAACTCAGGCGGGAGCAGCAGCGCCGGCGGCAGCGGCAGCTCAGGCGGCAGCACAGCCTCAGGAGGAAGCAGCAGCGGTTCCTCTCAGAGCCAGAATGGAACTTCCGGAAATGGTGTGACAGCCAGTAATGTGACCGGAGGTACCGTTGATACCCAGACCGGGCAGGCAAATGGAGATGCAGCCGGAGAGACTTCCAATGAGGTTTCTGTTGTAAACAGCGACCGGGGAACCATTACTTTTGTGCCGCTCACAGCCGGGAAGATGGGGGCGGACTATCTGACTGCCATCCAGGGCAAAGAAGAATATGTGGATTTCCAGAAAAAGGACGATGCAGGAAACATTCTTTATGCCTGGGAATTCCTCGGTACAGATATCAAGAATGTCTTTGATATGGATTTCGGAATCACTACAGGTACAGAGCCTTTCGAGGGCTGCGATCTGTTTGAAGACCAGCAGGCGTTCTATATTGCGTTTTCACATGAGGGAGAACTGCCGGGAAAAGCAAGCGTGTTCCTTCAGGTTCCCGCGGATATGGAAAACGGCAGCCAGTGGTATCTGTATTATTACGATGAGGAGAGCGGACAGGCTGAGCTGCAGGCCGACGGGATCACTGTAGAGAACGGGTTTGTGACTCTGGAGCTGGAGCACTGTTCCGATTATGTGCTGTGTGAAAATGAGATCGCGTCACAGCCGGCGGATACGGGAAGCTTTTTAAGCTCCGATGATGGATCTGATTCCGGTACAGAGGCTAAGACAGGGATAAAGGCTCCGGTTGTTGTGGCAGTTGTGCTTATCGTTATTCTGGCGGCGGTCATTATATTCATAGCAGTTATTGTGAAAAAGCAGAAGAATAACGGAGCCGGAGATGCGTCCGGAGGCAGCTCAGACGATGGAGCCGGAGAGTCATGATTGAAGTAGAACATGTAACGAAGTCTTTTGGCAGAATGTGTGTGCTGAGGGATGTGAGTTTTTCGGTTCCCAGAGGAAGGATTTACGGACTGATCGGCTACAACGGAGTTGGAAAGACCACATTGCTGAAGATTATCAGCGGGATTTACCGTCCGGATCGGGGAACAGTGAAGATAGACAGCGCGCCTGCATATGAGAACCCTTCCGTAAAAAAACAGTGTTTTTTCATGACAGAAGAGGTGACATTTTTTCAGCAGGCGACGCTGGAGGATATGAGGAAATTTTACAGAGGATATTATGCCTCCTGGAGTGATCATACATACCGGGAGCTGATTCAGGTATTTTCCATACCGTCCGGCAAGAAAATCGGCAGCTTTTCCAAAGGTATGCAGCGGCAGGCGGGACTGATACTGGCATTCTCCACCGGAGCGGCGGTGCTTTTTCTGGACGAGGCTTTTGACGGACTGGATTATTCCATGCGGTGTCTGATGAAGGAAATGCTGCGTTATTACGTAAAGGCCAGGAACGCATCTATTCTGATTTCCTCCCACAATCTGCATGAGCTGGAGGATCTGGCGGACAGTATCGGCATGCTCAGCGCCGGAGACCTGATTTTTAATGATACGACAGATCATATGAGGGAGCAGTATCAGAAATGCAGTTTCCGTCCGGCCGGAGATGGTTTTTTCAGAGAGCCGGGGATCCTTCATCCGGAACAGGATGGGGACGCCGCAGGCTGCATGATAAAGGGCAGCAAAGAGGAAGCCCGTCAGATACTTGAAAAGCTGGGGGCGGAGAATATTCACATCCGTCCGGTACGGCTGGAAGAATTTTTTGAAATAGAGAGGGAAGTAAAACGTGTGGACTGGGAAAAGGTCTTTGCATCTGACCGAAGCGGGACATGATTTTGTATATGTAATCAGAAAGAATTACTGGCTTTTAATTCTGTTCCTGATATTGTTTCTGGTTTTGATTCCGTTTTCCACAGCAGGGCTTCCGGGGGATTCCATGTTTAACCTGGAATATACGCATGATCAGGTAAAGTACCGGTTTCTTCATGAGAGCGTGCTGATCCCGACGATGATCGCGGCGGTGCTTATGGGCGTGATCTGCGGAATTTCCCTGTTCCGTTTTCTGCTGAATAAGCGGGATACGACCATGTTTCTGTCGCTGGCTCTGACCAGAAGACGGATGTTTATCAACCGGGCCGCGGCAGGATGCCTGGTCTGCGTGATCAGCCTGGCGGTTCCGCTGCTGCTGTCCCTGGGACTGAACCGGATGGCGGTGGGCGCTTATCAGTGCCAGATCCGGGACTGTCTTTATCTGATCTGGGGACTGTGCGTACTTTCTCTGGTCAGCTTTTTCGTCACGGCGGCGGCCTGTATGTTTGCGGGAACCGTGGCGGAAACTCTGGTTTATACGGCAGGACTTCTGGCGGCGCCCGGAATGCTGTTTTTCAGCGTCAACCTGCTGGCGAAAGCGTTTTTCTGGGGGAATTCCTGGGGAGTTACCGACTGGCTGGGAACAAATCAGATTCAGGAAAGTCTGATGAGCCGGTTTGAGTGGATGAATCCGATACTGTTTTTCCAGAAGGAACTGCAGACGCACTATATTTTTGTGAGACCGAATGAGAATCCTGTTCCGCCTGCTCTGCAGCCGGGACCGCTGATCGGATGGACGATCGTGATGATTGCCCTTGCAGTTCTGGCCTGCTTCCTTCTCAGAAAGAGAAAGGCGGAGGCGGCGGGAATTTCCGGCACTAATCCGGTGCTGTCGGAGATCATGATCGCCCTGACGGCGCTGCTGGTATTTTCCCTGACAGTCACGTTCCTGGGAAATTTCAGCGTGGCGCTGGGGCTTCTGTTCGGTTATGGATTATTTGCGGTGGTGCACCTGTTCTGGAGAAAATCATTTTTCTCCTACAATCTGAGGAAAAAGCGGGTGCTGGGCTCCGGCGTATGTCAGGCGCTGATTCCCACTGTGATCTGCCTGGTGTTTGTATTTTTCCTTCCGGGCCGCTGTGAGAATTTTCTTGAGAAAACAGATCAGTTTGTACAGGCGGAGGTGTCTTTTGTGGGATCCCCCAATTACCTGTATGAAACGGCGGCGGGAACAAGCAGCCGCGGATATTATGTGGTGAGCCGGATGGAACTGACGGAGCCGGAGGATATGGAACGCATGGCTGAGATTCAGAAAAGTTTTCTGGATTCCGGAAAGAGGGAGATGGCTCTGAATGAAGATGATTTTTCGCAGACGGTTGTTCCTTATGATATCTGCTTCACCTATACGGACGCGGCAGGAAAAGAATATACCTGGTATTACGACAGGGCGTCCATGGAGCAGCTGGAGTCGCTTCTTTCCCTGGAAGACAGTTCCAGGGTGAGGGAGAGCCAGCAGCAGGTATTCACGGAGACGCTCAGTGATTCGGAGGATATCATCTGGGCCAATGAGGCTTACCGGACAGGCAGTGTCTATCTGACTGACAGTCTGTATCAGAATACATGGGAACTGAGTCTTGACGAGAACGGCAGAGCGGAGCTTCTGGCGGCTCTTGCGGAGGATATTGGTAGCCAGAGTCTGGAAGACCGGTATTTTTCCGGGGATACGGCCAGGGGCGTGCTGATGTTCACGCAGAACGCGGAGTATGATCTGACATATTATTCCTACCATCTGGACAATGCCTTTGTGTATCTGACCGATGAATTTACCAATACGATTGCTTTTCTGGAGAAATACAATCTGATGGATCTGGTGAATACGCAGCCGGAGATTGAGAGCATTATTCTTCAGGAATTTAATCCCTACGACAGTGTCAACGGATTAAAAGCGCCTTTCTCCATGTATTTTATGGCTTATCGGGCAGACAGCGAGAATGAGTTTCTGATTCAGAAGGATTTTGGTTCACCCATTGTTGTTACCAGTCAGGAACGCATTGAGCAGCTGAGGTCCGCAATGCATAACAATTACTTTATGAGCAATGGCGGGTATCTGGCGGCGGTGAAGCTGAAAAACAGTGATACCTGGGTATATGAGTTTATTCCCTACGCCGAAGCGCCCGCGTTTCTCTCAAGATAAAATACAAATACACTGCAGTGAGGTAGAGCAGTATGAAAAAAAACAGCAGTCTGTATTTGCTGATTTTAATACCAATACTTATCGTTGTTTTCTTATTTTCCCTTCGCGTGGGCCGGTTTTCAATCCCGTTCCGTGATTTTGCCGATCTGATACTGGCGAAATTCAGCGGGACGGAGCCGGTGAACGGAGGAGCCGCGACAGTGTTCTGGACTTCACGGTTCCCGCGGGTCTGTGCGGGAGCCCTGATTGGATGCGCGCTGTCTGTGTCGGGAGCGTCTTATCAGGGAATTTTCAGAAATCCCATGGTATCTCCGGATCTTCTGGGAGCTTCCGCCGGCGCCGGACTGGGCGCTGCGCTGGGCTTTCTGCTGGGGGTCAATACGGGGATGGTAACGCTGATGGCCTTTGTCATGGGGCTGGCGGCTGTGGGATTTACCTGTCTGGTCAACCGGATCGTGGGGAGCAGTATCGACAACAGCAGGATTCTTCTGGTTCTGTGCGGAATTGTGACGGGATCTCTGCTGCAGGCGTTTATCTCTATTGTGAAAGTTGTGGCGGATCCCTATGATACACTTCCCTCCATTACGTTCTGGCTGATGGGCGGTCTGAATTATGTGACGGCTTCCCAGGTGAAGTTTCTGCTGGTGCCGGTTCTGGCGGGATGTGTTCCCCTGATTCTTGTGCGGTGGAAGATCAATCTCATGTCTTTTGGCGAGGATGAGGCCAGAACCATGGGCGTACAGACCGGACGGTTCCGCTCGCTGATTGTGCTCTGTTCCACACTGATGACAGCAGGCGCTGTGGCTGTGGGAGGTATGGTCGGCTGGGTGGGGCTGATTGTTCCGCACTTTGCCAGGATGCTGGTGGGACCTGATTACCGAAGGCTGCTGCCCTGCGCGGCGGTGTCGGGAGCGATCTTCACCCTGATCGTGGACGATGTGGCGCGGACCATATGCGCGCAGGAGATTCCCATCGGAATTCTTACGGCAATCATTGGCGCGCCGGTATTCCTGTTCCTTCTGGCGAAAGGAAGGAGAGGATTCCTGTAAAAGACAGGAGCAGGACAGTAGATTTTATTCCGGAAAGGGAGGAGTTTTTGTGAAAAAAGCGGTTCTGTCAAAGAAATATTATATTGTGCTGGCAGCGGCAGTCTTTCTGCTTTTGTGCCTGGCCGGATGCGGATCAGGGCAGGTGCGTTATCAGATTACTGTTACGGGGACTGCCGGGGAGAGCGGCGTGATCTCCTATCTGGGCTACGAAATGAATGTTTATGAGGACGAGGCCAGCAATCCCTGCGGAGACTGCGCTTATCAGCCGGTCAGCTTCTATGTGGGAGCCGACGGGACAGAGGTGGCAGAGAAGCTGTCAGAGGCTATTACCCGGGCCGATGACGTGTGGGAGGTCGTTTCCTGTGAAGACGGTGTTCTGACTGTCCAGGAAAAGGAACCGGGAACGGTCAGCGAGATTCCCGCGCTTGAAAGTGTGGCGGGACTTGAGATGGAAGGAAAGGTGTTGCAGGGAAGTGTGACGGTTCAGAGCGCTCAGACAGGGGGCGCGGACCAGAGCAGTGATGCAGGTGCCGGGAATTCGCCGGAGATGGAAGATCCCCAGCGGATTGCCGCGGTATACGGCCCTTCCTATGAGATGCTGGTAGTTCTGGGCGTGGAGGACCGCATTGTAGTCCGGGCTGATGTGCAGACGGATGATTTCCCCTGGGCAGAGGAAGTTTTCAAACGGATTTCCGATGTGCCTTTGCTGGATAATGTTCACACGTCCGTCAATTTTGAAGAGCTTATGACTTATGATCCGGATATGGTGTATTCTTTCCCGCGGCCCAATGAGGAGAAGCAGCTGGAAGAAGCCGGGGTGTCATATCTGCCCGGAGAGAGTGCGGAGACTCTGGAAGATACGCCCCATCAGCTGATGACATATGCGCAGACCATCAATGAGGATGCGGTGGAGCGCGCGCGGGAGTATGGACAGTATTATTCCGACAGGCTGGAAATGATCCGGTCTGTCACAGATCAGATAGACGAGAGTGAAAAGCCGAAGGTGTATTACGCGGGAATGGATATTCTCACTACCTACGGAGCATATTCTGATTTGCCGGAGGTTATTGAGGCGGCCGGAGGCATCTGTGTTTCCGCGGACCTGGAAGCGGGAAGCCGGACGCAGATCGATTATGAGCAGCTTATGACCTGGAATCCGGACTATGTATTTATCGATCATGGCGGAATCAATGACGGGGAGAGCGCAGAGGAAGTGCGGGATGAGATGCTTTCTTCTGATCAGTACCAGGAACTGAGCGCAGTGAAAAATCATGCGGTTTACGCAGTTCCCTCCGGTGTTTTCTACTGGGATATGGGGCTGCAGAAGATTCTTCTGGTTATGCATATGGCGAAGCTTCTGCATCCGGAGGAGTTTGCTGATCTGGATATGGTGCAGGAAGTCCAGTATTTTTACGAGACATTTTACGATTATCCTCTGAGCGCTGAACAGGCTCAGCAGATTTTGAACAGGGAGGGTCCCTGATGATTGAAGTAAACCAGGTGACGTTAGGATACCGGCAGAGAAACGGCGCGAAAGAAGTGCTCCGCAATCTGAGTTTTTGCTGGGAGAAGGGCGAACTGCTCTGTATTCTGGGGGCAAACGGCGCCGGAAAGACAACTCTGTACCGAACCATACTGGGGCTTCTGCCCGCCCTGGGCGGGAAAATTTTCATAGACGGAGAGGAACTTCATGCTTATGGAGCGCCGGTTCTGGCAAAGAAGATCGCCTATGTGCCCCAGTATCACAATCCGCCCTTCCCTTATCGGGTTTTTGATGTGGTCTTAATGGGAAGGGGCGCCCATATTTCCGGTATCGGAACTCCCTCGGAGGAGGACTGCCGTATTGCGGATCAGATGCTGGAAAGAATGGGAATTTCGTATCTGAGAGATGAGATTTATACACAGATCAGCGGAGGAGAGAGGCAGCTTGTTCTGATTGCGCGGGCGCTGACCCAGCAGACCGATTATCTGCTGATGGACGAGCCCACCTCCAACCTGGATTTCGGAAATCAGATCCGGGTGCTGAAGGAAATCCGGAGGCTTGCGGATGAAGGAATGGGAATCTGCCTGACTTCCCATTATCCGGAACATGTGCTGATGCTGGACCGGGAGGTGCTGGCGATTGCCGGGGACGGGAGTTATCAGAAGGGCCCGGCCTCGGAGATCATTACAGAATCTCTGCTCCGGAAAATGTACGGGGTCAGCGCCTCGATCCATACCATCCGGAGCCGGTCGGGAGAACTGGCGAAAAGCATTCTGCCGGAAATGGAAGGTATGAACTGAGATTGATAGTCCGTCGCAAAAGCGCAGATTATGGAGAGGGTCTGTGCGGCGCGAGTGTCTATAAAAAAATGAAAAGGAGGATATGGAAATGAGATTTTCCAAAAAACTTGTGGCATGGCTGATGACCGCCACAATGGCAGCTGCGCTTGTTCCCACTTCCGCCCTGGCGGCGGAACCAGGTGAGCAGACAGGAACAGCAGCAGAAACGAGACAACTGTGGATGAGACTTCCGGTGTTTCAGAGGATTCTCTGACAGAAGAG
>CAMLYL010000066.1 GCA_946491665.1 uncultured Lachnospiraceae bacterium
CAATGACTAGACCCAACTCCTTGGCTCACAGAACGACATGGCTACGATCCGTCTTCGGAAGCTTTTCAGAGATTGCCGCAGAAGAATTATTAAAGCAGGAAGGACTTGAGGGAGCGGAACTGGTTCCATTGGTCTGCGCGAAAAATATTCTGAATGCTTTGCGTGAGGGCAGTGTTTCATGCGGAGTTCTCGGAGTTCGCAATTCTACTGCAGGGCCGGTCTCGGAGTTTGTACAGACATTCGAAGATGTATCATATGAACAGCTCGGAGAATATGTTCTGCCAATCCATCACTGCCTCTTTAAAAAGCCGGGAGTGGATGTTTCGCAGCTGACAGAGGTGGCGACTCATCCTCAGGCATTGCGGCAGACCGATCATACCAGAGCGCAGCGGTGGCCCCGGCTTGCAGAGCGAGAGATCGAGGATACCGCGATTGGCGCGGAGTGGCTGGCAAAAGGAGAACTTCCGGAGTCTGCGGCCGTCATATGCAGTATTAAAGCGGGAAGAGCCTGGGGACTGGATCTGATTGCGGAAAACATTGAGGATTCTGCAGAAAACAGGACAACGTTCTGGCTTCTGAAGCTGAAAGAACAGTCTTAAATTGTAAGACAGATTCGCTGATTTTTTGCTATTTTATGACTTTAAATTTTTTGTAAAATGTGCTTGACTTATATGGGTATATGATAGTATAATGATCAAGTCGTCGGGAACGAGAGTTCCTGCAAGAGTATGGGATCTTAGCTCAGCTGGGAGAGCATCTGCCTTACAAGCAGAGGGTCATAGGTTCGAGCCCTATAGGTCCCATATATATGGCGAGATGGCTCAACTGGCTAGAGCGTCCGGTTCATACCCGGGAGGTTGAGAGTTCAAGTCTCTCTCTCGCTACTAAAGAAACCCTTTGAAGTCGCACTGATTTTAAAGGGATTTTTCTTTCTTACAAAAGAAATTGCAGAATGTACTATCTTTGGCAGCTGCATCCGCTTTTTCGGGGATGTACTGGTTTCGACGGGGTTTTTGAAGCTGGAGAAGCGAGCCGCATGAGATGCGTTAAATGTCAAAATTAAAAATAAACGCTGAAGATAGAAATTTAGCAGTAGCTGCCTAATTGCAGCTTGTCTGGCTTAGAGCACCTGCACTTTAAGACTCAGGCATCGACTATGCAGGAAACGACTTATGCAAAGCTTTGCGCATAAGGGCGTATTATGAAGCTACTGAACCCGAAAACCCGTTTCCGGGTGTTCGGCAGAGGGAATGAAAAAACGGAAACTACGCTCGTAGAAGGACAGTGGACAGGATTTCGGACAGGGGTTCGATTCCCCTCATCTCCATGAGAAGGCCGGGAATGCTGAGAAAATCAGTGTTCCCGGTCTTTTGTGATACTAATTTGATACTATTTCAGCACGGATTTTTTCACAGAGTTTTTCTAACCGCTCTGCAACCTCTGAATGCTTGGAAGGAAACAGATGGGAATATATGTTTAGTGTGGTTGATACACTTTCGTGCCCCAGCCTCTTTCATGTGTATTCCAGCGGCTGGAGTGTACGCCCCACCGGCTCCCTTGGCGAGACATTTATTCTGCGATTATCGCTCCTTTTACTCCGGTAAAATGGTAGGAAAAGTAACAGGACACGTTTTGCATGTGTTCCTCCAGCAGTTCCATCAGTTCGCTGTCCCCCTCCGCCAGTGTCTCATGGTATTCCCGCAGGCGGCGTCCCAGCAGATAGGAACGGATCAGGAGCTGATCATTCTGACGATGGGTTTCATCTGCATGGGGCTGTTCTGCGGCCTGAATCACAGTCAGTTCCTCCTGAATCTCCGCCAGCTTCTGTTTTAAGTGTTCCGCCTCCGGCCTGGTTCGGATGGGGAAGATACAGCGGCTGGCAATCACAGTAAGAAGCGAACCGCAGACGGTGTAGACCAGGCGCTCTCCCAGAGTAAACAGCAGGTTTTCCGGCGTGATATTCAGCGCCAGAACCGCGCAGGTCAGATACGCCACAGTGGCGGTATAGCTGGTGGAGCTGTTGATGAACAGATTGGCAATGGTCATAATCACGATATGCTGATTCTGCTCCGGGAAAACAGTGTATAAAACCAGGCAGATTACGGAGCCCGCCAGAGTTCCCAGCAGACGTCCTCTGATGCGGGAACCGGATTGCTCATAAAGGGGAACAAGCATAAAATAGACGGATACGCTCAGCCAGTATCCGTTCCCATACGGACACAGATACGCGAAGAGCATGCACGGCGTCATAATGATGACCATGCGCAGCGCGAATCTCAGGCGGAAGGATTGCAGATTCGGCTGACTGGGCCGGAAGGTGAGGGCTTTTCGTTCTCCAAAATCCTCATGTCTTTGCAGAAGCTCCCGGAAATTATGCAGCATATGCTGCATAATGGGAGCTTTTTCCTCAATTCTGGGATCAGAGGTGAGATTGATGAATACCTGAAACAGAGCCACAAAACGGCAGTACCAGTTGACCCTGTGCTCATTTCCAAAAGCGGCATAGTTATACTGATAGATTTCGTCGCTGATGGTCTCACTGAGACGCCTTAATTGCTGCTGTAAGTGACATACCTGCTCAGTATTCCCCGCTCTGTAAGCCGCAAGAAGCGATTCGCCCAGATCCAGACCATCTGAAACATATTCCCGCACCAGCTTTTTGCGGAAGAAAAAGGACATAATCCACATCACAAGAAATGCCAGGAAAAAGGACAGAACCAGGGCGGCGCACCTGACCAGAATCCCGCTCCCGGTCACCGGCGATACCTGAAACATCAGAAAAGCGATGCCCGGCGTATAATAGTTATCCGGATGATACTCGTCTATGAGGACAAATGCAATCCAGAAAAATACGCCGATATTTACCAGAATACAGAGAGCCAGATTTATCCCTGCCAGCCAGGCAAAAAATGCCACGGCTATATAAATCAGAAAGGTTTTGGCGATGGAGGCCATGCGGTTGCTGATTTTGGAAAAATAAAGGTAGGACAGGGCGATACAGGGACCGATGACGGTATTTTCCGCTCCGAAGAAAAAGTAATTCAGAAAGAAAATTCCGGTCACCACAAGGGTAGGTGCAATGGCGGTTTTTAAGCTGAATTTTGATTTTACATAGGAAAACACAGATGTATGCATCATTTTTCCCTCCTGTATGGTGTCTTAAAAATCAAATACATTCTGTTATCTGTTTAACCGATTGGATGGGAAAAATCAAAAAACGTTATTTTTTTGACGGAACAGAATATTTGGCAAAGGTGCATGTTGTTTCCGAAAAAATACATAAAAAAATGGGGAAAGTGCTTTTTCATAAAAAAAGACACAGGGAAAAAGGGCGCAGATTGCATGGTTTTGGAAGCGGAATGTCAAAAAAATATGCAGTTTAGAAGAAATCGGAAGATTGAAAGTCCTGAGAAAGAAAATCTGTCAGGGATCCATACAGAGGGCCTGTTGAAAAACAGATGAATATTCCTCTGCTTTTCAACAGGCCCTGAAAGGAGTGTTATGAAAAAGATTTATATAAACAAAAAATAGATAATTTCAAAAGAGGATCATTTCAGGAAACTTACTGAGCTGCTTGTTGTCTCAGAGGATTTCCTTTGTTGATTCTACTATATAGTAAAATTGTGAATATCTTATGTGTCAAAGATGAAAGATTTGTTAAATTCCTGTTTCCATTTTTTGAATTTGTTCACAAATAGGATAGGAAGGGGCTTTCTTCGAGATTTAATTTCAGATTGCATTTTTGTTTCAAAGTGCTATAATTAGTGACATGGAAGCATAGCTCAGCTGGGATGAGCGTTCGCCTCACACGCGAGAGGTCATGGGTTCGAGCCCCATTGCTTCCATTTTTTGTACCTATTTTTACAGTGAGGTCAGGAAGCCCGCTGTATCCCAGCCGCGCATTTCGAAAAAGAGACAGGATGATACAGTTCTTTTTTGACATTACTGATATCCATTTCAATGATATCGTTCACTGGTTTTCTTCTTTCCCAAAAAGAATTTTATTTACTGAATCTGATAATCTGACATATGAATCTGTAAGCTCATTCAAATACTGAACGCCTTTTTCTGTGATTTTATAGTATATCCGGACTCTGTTGTTGTCTGAAATCTCCCGCCGGCTCTGTGTGATATAAGTGTCTGCCTCCAGTTTATCCAGAAGATTATAGATGAGCGGCATTCTGTATACATTATTGCTTAAAGACAGTGTTTCCCGAATAATATCATAAGCGTACATTTCCCGTCTGCTATCTGAATGTTTTCACAGGAGAGCTATATTATTACGCGATGTAAACTGGAACTTAAGAGAACTGAAGAGTACAGAAAAAGGAAGGGAACAGAGGACAGCCTGTGGCCCGCAGCATTCCCCGGCGGTATTATGAACAGGGGGTGCACTCTGAAATAAGAATTACAAAAGGGAAGAGACAGTCCGAATTCTGTGGGATTGTCTCTTCCCTGCATGTCAGGAGTTAATACTCCGTTTTTATTATTTCCGGATTACTGATTGCAGACTCTGGAGGGAGGGAGAATCTCCGGAATATTGTAGGATTTAATACGCTCAGCGCTTGCTTTGAACTTGTCAGATTTGCGGTTTGCAATTGCTTTGCCTTCATTCTCCTTAATGTCATCTGCATGCATAAATTTGCCGGACATGAGATCGTGAGCATGCGCTGCAGCCTCTTCGGTGAATGTGAACTGTACTTCACCGTTTACTATCGCCATCTTACCTTCGATACCGCAGGTCATGCAGATCACATCATCAGTCTGACCGGGGAAGTAGAAATTCTTGCCGTGGCAGTGCGGGCAGACACCCTTCTCACCCTTCCACAGCTGGGTCTTGTAATCCTTTTCATAATCAGGAGAATCTTTTACTTCTAAGAAAACCTTCAGAGCTTCCACCATGTTGCGCCCTACCTGGCGGCACTCTTCAACCTTCTCATCCTCCATAATGATGTTCTTTGACCATGCAAATTTTTTATTGTCAATGATGGTCCAGCCACCGGACAGAGCCAGGATAGAATTGTCATATTCAATTGCAGTCGCCCAGTCGGAACCTCCGATGCCAATAAAGGAGATGCATTTGTGATCCAGCAGACGGGGATCTACATCCTTTGCCTTTCCGGTCGGATCATTTGCTGCAATCTGATGAGCTACCAGATTCATGCCACGGTCCATACGGGGGCCGAAACGATCCATGATGGTGTGAGCCAGTCCGCTGGCGCCGCACTCAAAAATAGGGTCAACCCAGATGATTCCGTCTGCGTCAAGAATCTTATCGCGGAAATCATCAAACTCGTCTTTCTGTGTACAGATATTGCCCTTCCCCATTACGAGACCGCGGGAACATGCTACACAGCCTGTACAATGTTTGATATCCCAGTCAAGCAGATGAATGAAAGATACCTCTGCGCCCATCTCCTGAGCTGCAATCAGCGCTTCTTTGCACATTGCATCGTTGCTGCCGTTTCTGGTTCCTAATGAAACACCTAAAATCTTCATGAAAATTGCCTCCTCTATAATTTATATAAATATTATAAATTTGAACTACCGGAAAGTCAAATGGGCTTTTAGCATCAGAGTTATGAAAATGAGGGAGATTTTTGTTAAAAAAGCATGAGATCAGATCGGATTCTCCGGTTTTCTTATGCAAAAATTAGATAATAGAGAAGGATGCAGAATTGCTGAATAAAGCAGGTATGGAAAGGATTTTTGCGTTCCCATTTATTGATTTCAGGGTAGGATAACTACAAACTTTGTGATATAATCAAATCTGATATGTTTTGTGTGTTTAACCGGGAAAGAGGAAATGAGAAGTTTATGAAATATAATGAAAAAATCAGTTATGTGGAGCCATCGAAGTCGGTGACGCTTCTTGCAAAAACAAAAGAGCTGCAGAAGACAGACAGGAGCATTATCAATCTGACCGGCGGTGAACCGGATTTTCCTACGCCGGAGCCGATCTGCCGGGAAGTGGTCAGACAGCTGACTGCAGGGAATACTCATTATTCTGACAGTAAAGGTGATAAAGACCTGAGGATTCGGATTGCCCGAAAGCTGAATGAGGAGAATCACGCGCCGTACGGGGCAGATCAGATTCTGGTGACACCGGGAGCGAAGATGGCAGTTTATCTGGCTGTCCGGGCTTTGCTGAACCCCGGAGATGAGGCTATCTGGCTGACACCGGGATGGGTATCGTATCCGTCTATTATACAGATCAGCGGCGGCGTTCCGGTGGCTGTACATCTGAAATATGAGGAGAATTACCGGATTACGGGTGAGGCGCTGGAGGCGGCAGTTTCGGATCGCACGAAACTGCTGATTCTCAATTATCCCAACAATCCTACCGGGAGGATTCTGACGGAGGAGGATATACAGGCTGTCAGCAGTTTTCTCCGGAAGCATCCGGATATTTATGTTTTGTCTGATGAAATATATGAAAAGATTATATTTGACGGAAATCAGGCGGTCAGTATGGCCTCCTTTCCGGAGTTTTTTGAACGGGTGATTGTGGTCAACGGTTTTTCAAAATGCAGTGCCATGACCGGATGGAGAGTGGGTTATCTGGCATGCAGTCCGGAGCTGTATCAGGTGATATTAAAGCTGTTCCAGCACTCTATGAGCTGCACCAGCAGTTTTTTGCAGAAGGGCGCTCTTGCAGCTTTGGACTGTGGAGAGGATACGGAACGGATGCGCAGCGCCTATGAGCGCAGACGGAATCTGCTGGAGGAAGGGATGAAGGAGATTCCCGGGGTGGAATTTCTGGCTCCTGCGGGCGCGTTTTACGCCTGGGTTCGGTTCGATACGGAGCTGGACAGCGAGACGCTGTGCAATTCTCTTCTGGAAAAGGCGAAGATTGCGGGAGTTCCCGGCAGCGCATATGGTGAGGAGGATGTGGTCTGTGTGAGATTTTCCTTTGCGGCCTCAGAAGAAGATCTGAAGCGTATGCTGGAAAACCTGAAGGCGTATCAGGTGGGGAGATGACTCCCGCCTCTATAGGCGGTGAGTAACAAATCAGTATCAGTGGCGGGCGTCAATCCCCCACCTGATATACGCTTTGTAAGAGACGGTGAAGCCGTGACGGGAAAGATGTGTCTTGAGCTGATAAAATTTTGCAGTTGGGAGAGAAAATTCACACTTCCATCATAGATCTCTGGAATAATAAAGCTGGAACAGTCTGTTTTAGAGACTGATTATTTTCAGAACAATCAGGAGGCGAAGAACTGATATGGAACGATTAAAAATACTTGTAGTAGATGACGAGAGAAGAATGCGCAAGCTGGTTCGGGATTTTCTGGTGAAACAGGATTTCGATGTGCTGGAGGCCGGAGATGGCGAGGAAGCGCTTGACATTTTTTATGAAGAGAAGAATATTGCCCTGATTATCCTGGATGTGATGATGCCGAAGATGAATGGCTGGGAGGTCTGCAGAGAGATCCGGGAAACCTCCAAGGTGCCGATTATTATGCTGACAGCCAAGGGTGAAGAGAGTGATGAACTGATGGGATTTGAACTGGGTGTGGATGAATATATTTCCAAGCCTTTTTCCCCGAAGATTCTGGTGGCGAGAGTAGAAGCCATTCTGCGCCGTACCAGTCAGTTTTCCACAGATGGTATCCTGGAGGTGGGCGGTATCCGTCTGGATAAGACTGCGCATACGGTTACCATTGACAATGAAGAAGTGGTGGAGATGAGCTTTAAAGAGTTTGAACTTCTGGCCTATTTTATGGAGAATGAAGGAATTGCGTTATCCAGAGAAAAGATTCTTAATCATGTATGGAATTACGATTATTTCGGAGACGCCAGAACCATAGATACACATGTAAAGAAGCTGCGGAGCAAGCTGGGGGAAAAAGGAGAATATATCAAAACCATCTGGGGTATGGGATATAAGTTTGAAGTATGAAAAAGAAACGTTCTTTGACGCGTCAGATTATGCTGATGATTTTTGTTCTGGCGGCGGCTGCGATTATGGTTTGCTGGGTGCTGAATTCTACTCTGCTGGAAGATTACTATGTAATGAAAAAAAAGGCCGGCATGGCAGAGGGATATCAGGTGATTTCACAGGCCAGCGGTGAAGGAGAACTGCTGTCAGCAGATTTTGATGTGACATTTGAAAATATTTGTGCCAATGGAAATATTATAACAGTAGTGCTTACCCCCGGAGGTGAGGTTGTGCGGTCTTCTACTCTGGATTTTTCCATGCTCAGACAGGAACTGTGGGATACAATTCTGAATCCGGATCAGGTGAATGTTGTAGCGGAGGGAAAGAGCTACCAGATGCTGCTGAAGAATGATACCCGTCTAAATTCAGAATATCTGGTTCTGGTGGGAACACTGGAAGATGGCAATCTGATTCTGATGCGTACAGCTCTGGAGAGTTTGCGGGAGAGTGCGTCTATATCCAACCGATTTCTGCTTCTGGTTGGATTGATTACGATCGGCATCAGCTGTATTGCCGGCGGATTTATGGCCCGGCGGATTACCCGACCTATTTTGCAGCTGGCGGATATTTCCAAGAAAATGGTACATCTGGATTTTAACGCAAAATATGTTCACGGTGGATGGAAAAAGGATCCCAGTCTGAATCTGAAGGCTGTTTTTGACCGGCGGCAGCTGGCGGTAGTGGACGGCGAAGAGTGGATTCCCGGAAATGAAATCGACCTTCTGGGAAATCACATGAACCAACTGTCGGAGGTGCTGGAGCGGACGATTTCGGAACTGAAATCCGCCAATGTGGAGCTGACCAGGGATATTGAAAGGAAAACGAAGATTGATGAGATGAGAAAGGAGTTTCTTTCAAATGTATCTCATGAACTGAAAACACCGCTGGCGCTGATTCAGGGCTATGCAGAAGGGCTGCAGGAATGCATCAATGACGATGAAGAGAGCCGTAACTGGTATTGTGAGGTAATTATTGACGAGGCCGGGAAGATGAACCGGATGGTAAAGAAGCTTCTGACCTTAAATCAGCTGGAATTCGGAAATGATCAGGTAGTGATGGAACGGTTTAATATCACAGAACTGATCCGGGGAATTACAAGCGCTTCCGGCATTTTGCTGGATCAGAAAGGAATTGCTCTGGACATTCAGGGGCTGGATGATTTTTATGTCTGGGGAGATGAGTTCAAGGTAGAAGAGGTTATTACCAACTATCTGAGCAATGCTATCAACCACTGTGAAGGTGAGAAAAAAATCCGTATTTTCTATACGAGACGGGAAGATGTGCTGCGTATCAGTGTATTTAATACCGGAAAACCTATTCCGGAGGAAGATATCGGGCAGATCTGGGACAAGTTTTACAAAGTGGACAAGGCACGTACCAGGGAATACGGCGGCAGCGGAATCGGTCTTTCCATAGTGAAGGCAATTATGGATTCTTTCCATCAGGAATGCGGCGTTATGAATCATGAAGATGGCGTGGAGTTCTGGATGGAACTAAGTATGCGCTGAGGAAAGTGCAGGATAGAGGAGTATTTAGATTATGACAGCGATTATTGATTATGGAGCCGGCAATCTGAAAAGTGTACAGAAGGCTCTGGCGTATCTGGGAGAGGAAGGTGTCATTACCGGAGACCCCGGGGAAATTTTGGCGGCGGACAAGGTGATTTTGCCGGGAGTGGGAGCGTTCGGCGACGCCATGGCAAATCTGAGGAGCCGCGGACTGGAGCCGGTGATTCACGAAGTTGTGGAAAAGCAGACGCCGTTTCTCGGCATTTGCCTGGGGCTGCAGCTTTTATTTGAGAGCAGTGAGGAAAGTTCCGGTGTGGAGGGGCTTGGCATTCTGAAAGGAAAGATTGTGCGGATCCCCGATAAAGAGGGATTAAAGATACCTCATATCGGCTGGAATTCTCTGGTTCTGGAGAATCAGGGACGGTTGTTTGAGGGAATTTCCCCGGAACCCTATGTGTATTTTGTGCATTCATACTATCTTCAGGCGGAGGAGCCGGAGATTGTAAAGGCTTCCACGGAGTACAGCGCGCATATTCATGCGTCAGTAGAAAAAGGAAATGTTTTTGCCTGCCAGTTCCATCCGGAGAAGAGCGGAGAGGTGGGGCTTCAGATTTTAAAGAATTTTTGTTCCTGTGTGCGTTAGTGTGGTTTTCGGAATGTTACCGGATGGACCGTGCGGATGAAACGGAACTGCAGAAGGAGAAATTGCCTGATGTTTACGAAGAGAATAATTCCATGCCTGGATGTGAATAACGGGCGTGTTGTAAAAGGTGTGAATTTTGTAAATTTGAGAGACGCCGGTGACCCGGTGGAGATTGCCGCGGCATATGACAAAGCAGGGGCTGATGAGGTTGTATTTCTGGATATTACAGCTTCCTCTGATAACCGGGCTACTGTAGTGGATATGGTGCGCAGAGTGGCGGAAAAGGTGTTTATTCCCTTTACAGTGGGCGGCGGAATCCGCACAGTGGAAGATTTCAAAATGCTGCTCCGGGAGGGAGCGGATAAGATTTCCATCAATTCCTCGGCGATTATGAACCCGAATCTGATCAGTGAGGCGGCCGATAAGTTTGGCAGCCAGTGCGTGGTTGTAGCCATCGACGCCAAACGGCGGCCGGACGGAAGCGGATGGAATATTTATAAAAACGGCGGCCGGGTGGATATGGGAATGGATGCTGTAGAGTGGGCCATGAAAGCGGACCGGCTGGGAGCGGGAGAGATTCTCCTGACCAGTATGGACTGTGACGGAACCAAAGCGGGATATGATATAGAGCTGACCCGGACCATTGCGGAAAATGTTTCGATTCCGGTGATTGCTTCCGGCGGAGCCGGAACCATGGAGCATTTTTATGATGCGCTTACAGCGGGAAAGGCGGATGCGGCTCTGGCGGCGTCTCTGTTTCATTATAAAGAGATGGAGATCATGGATCTGAAAAATTACCTGGCCGACAGAGGGGTGTCAGTGAGAAGATAAAAGGAGAATGTGCTATGCCACCAATTACAAATGACTGGGCGGAACCCTTAAAGGCGGAGTTTCGCAAACCGTACTATAAAGAGCTGTATACAAAGGTATTGAATGAGTATCGGACCCGGAAAGTTTTTCCTGCGCCGGATGATATTTTTAATGCTCTCCACCTGACGCCTCTGTCTGAGGTAAAGGTGGTAATTCTGGGGCAGGATCCCTATCACAATGACGGTCAGGCTCATGGTCTGTGTTTTTCTGTGAAGCCGGATGTGGAAATTCCTCCGTCTCTGGTCAATATTTATCAGGAGCTTCACGATGATCTGGGATGCAGGATTCCGAATAACGGGTATCTGGTGAAATGGGCGGAACAGGGAGTGCTTCTGTTAAATACTGTGCTGACGGTTCGGGCCCACCAGGCGAATTCTCACAGGGGCATTGGCTGGGAACAGTTTACAGACGCGATTATTGAGGCGGTGAATGCACAGGATCGTCCTGTGGTTTTTCTGCTCTGGGGCCGGCCTGCCCAGATGAAAAAGAGTATGCTGAATAATCCGAAGCATCTGATTCTGGAGGCGCCGCATCCGAGTCCTCTTTCCGCGTACCGGGGATTTTTCGGATGCAGGCATTTCAGTCAGGCCAATGCATTTCTGGAGAAACACGGAATAGAGCCTGTTGACTGGCAGATTGAGGATGTATAGGATGTTTTTTCTTCAATTCAGATGTTCTTTTAAAATTTATACCGAAAAAATGTAAAAATAAAAAGGAAACTCGCTTTTTTTGCCGAAATCATATAACAGATGGAAGATACTGCACATCTGTTATATGATTTACCGCTGACACAGGGAAGGACTCTGTCTATGACTATTCGGGAACAGTTGGAACTGAGAGAGAGGGAGTATTTAAGTCCCTTTGCCTCTCTGAGTGAGAATTCCAGAGGGAGAGATCTGCCGGAGCCGGAGTGCGATATCCGGCCGGTTTATCAGAGAGACCGGGATCGAATCCTTCACTGCAAGTCTTTTCGCAGACTGAAGGATAAGACGCAGGTATTTTTGTCGCCAAAAGGCGATCATTACAGAACCAGACTGACTCATGTGCTGGAGGTGTCGCAGAATGCAAGGACGATTGCGAAGGCGCTGCGGCTGAATGAGGATCTTGTGGAGGCTATCGCCCTGGGACATGATCTGGGACATACGCCTTTTGGACATGCGGGTGAGCGGATGCTGGACCGGCTTTGTGAGGGCGGGTTCCGTCATAATGTTCAGAGTGTCCGTCTTGTGGAAAAGCTGGAAAAGGAAGGCAGAGGACTGAATCTGACCTGGGAAGTGCGGGACGGAATCCTGAACCACAAGACCAGCGGCAGTCCGGCTACCCTGGAGGGCAGGATTGTCCGCCTGTCGGATAAAATCGCCTACATAAACCATGATATCGATGATGCCATTCGGGCTCATGTGATGAAGGAGGAGGATATCCCTCTCCGTCTGCGGGAGGTTCTTGGATTTACCACCAGGGAACGGTTGAATACGCTGATTCATGATATTATCATCAACAGTCAGCATCAGAATGTGATCCGCATGTCGGCAGAGGTGGAAGAGGCAATGCAGGAACTGAGACAGTTCATGTTTGCCCATGTGTACACGAATCCGGTGGCAAAAGGTGAGGAGAGCCGGGCAATGGCGCTGCTGAAGCAGCTTTTTGAGTATTATATGGATCATACGGATCAGCTTTCCGAGACGAATCTGCGTATGCTGGAGGAGGGAGAACCCAGAGACCGGGTAATCTGTGATTATATTGCGGGTATGACAGATCAGTATGCCATTGCAAAGTATAATGAATATTTCCTGCCCAAACAGTGGCAGGTGTATTAGGCTGCGCGCTCCGCAGGGAGCGGCAGTGATCAGGAATAAATAATTAGGAGAGGACATGCCTTTTTATTCAGATGAATTGATCGAAGAGGTCCGTTCACGCAATGATATTGTGGATGTGATCTCCGGTTATGTGCGTTTACAAAAAAAGGGAAGCACCTATTTTGGGCTGTGTCCCTTTCATAATGAAAAGACGCCGTCTTTTTCCGTGTCCCCGGGAAAGCAGATGTATTACTGTTTTGGATGCGGCGCGGGAGGTAATGTGCTGACTTTTATGATGCAGTATGAGAATTTTACCTTCCAGGAGGCCATGCAGAGCCTGGCGGACCGGGCGGGCATTGAGCTTCCGAAGCAGGAGATGAGCGCGGCTCAGCGCCGGAATGCGGATCGGAGGGCGAAACTGCTGGAGATTAATAAGGCGGCGGCGAAATATTTTTATATGCTGCTCCGCAGCCCCCAGGGACATCATGCCTTGGATTATTTTACCAGGCGGGAGCTGACGGCGGAGACCATGCAGCATTTCGGCCTGGGATACTCAGGAAAATACAGTGACGATCTGTACCGCTATTTGAAGAAACAGGGCTATTCTGATGATCTTTTGAAGGACAGCGGCCTGATTACCATTGATGAAAAGCGGGGAGGGTATGACAAGTTCTGGAACCGGGCCATGTTCCCCATTATGGATGTGAATAACCGGGTGATTGGCTTTGGCGGCCGTGTCATGGGAGACGGTGAACCCAAGTATCTGAATTCCCCGGAGACCATGATTTTTGATAAAAGCCGTAATCTTTACGGTTTGAATTTTGCCAGGGTGTCCCGGCGGCCCCATATCCTGCTGTGTGAGGGATATATGGATGTGATTGCTCTGCATCAGGCGGGGTTTGATAATGCGGTGGCTTCCCTGGGAACGTCTTTTACATCAGGACATGCCAATCTGCTGAAGCGTTATACAAAAGAGGTGTACCTGACCTTCGACAGTGACGGGGCCGGAGTGAAGGCGGCGCTGCGGGCGATTCCTATTTTAAAGGAAGCCGGACTGACGGCAAAGGTCATTGACATGAAGCCCCATAAGGACCCGGATGAATTTATAAAAGCACTGGGTGCAGAGGAGTATCAGAAGCGGATTGATCATGCGGAGAACAGCTTTCTCTTTGAGATTCGGATGCTGGAGCGGGATTACGATCTCTCAGATCCCGAAAGCAAAACAGAATTTTTCCGTCAGGTGTCCCGGAGAATCCTGGATTTTCCGGAAGCTCTGGAGCGGGAAAATTATATCGAGGCTATAGCCGGCCGGTATCAGATCGGCTTTGAACAGCTTCGGGGGATGGTTAACAGTGAGGGCACCCGCGGCGGAATTGCCGTGAAGCGTCAGCCTCTGAAATCGGGTTTGAACGAGAAGAATAAGAAAGAGGACGGTATGAAGCAGTCTCAGAGGCTTCTGCTCACCTGGCTGATCGAAGATGAATCGCTTTTTGACGCTGTCAGTTCGTATATTGGTCCCGAAGATTTTACGGAGGAAATATACCGGCAGGCGGCGGAAATTTTATTTCAGCAGCATGCGGACGGAGAAGTGAATCCGGCGCGGATTGTCAGTATGTTTACGGATGAAGAGCAGCAGAGGGAGATTGCCGGGCTGTTTCATGCGCGGATCCGGGCGGTGGAATCCGGACGGGATCGGGAGAAAGCCCTGAATGAGACGGTGCGGCGGGTAAAGAAAAACAGCATTGAATACCGCACCAGGCATCTGAATCCCACAGACACTGCAGGTCTGCAAAAGCTCATTGAAGACAGGAAAAGTCTTGCAAAACTGCATATTTCTATAGATTGAGGAAAGAATAGTTGATACAAAATGGAAGGATGAACAACATGGCAGAGAAAAACGACCAGAAAGTAAAGGATAGCGTGGAAAGTAAGATGGAGCAGTTTTACAAAAAGCTTCCGGAATTACTGGCCATCGCGAAGAAGAAGAAGAACATGCTGGAATATCAGGAGATCAGCGATTATTTCAAAGAGTTCGCGCTGACTCCGGAGCAGATTGAAAAGGTTCTGGAGTATCTGGAGGCCAATCATGTGGATGTGCTCCGGATTGCGGACGACGACGACATTCTGATCGATGACGAAGATACAGAGGCTGATATTGAGGTTGACAAGCTGGATCTGACGGTGCCTGACGGCGTCAGCATAGAGGATCCGGTCCGCATGTATCTGAAGGAAATCGGCAAGGTGCCTCTTCTGACTGCGGAGGAGGAGATTAATCTGGCAAAAGATATGGAAGACGGCGCGGTTGCTCAGGAGAAGATTGAGATATTAAAGGGCCGCATGGAAAATGCCAGTGAGGAAGAGAAGGCCGAGATGGAGGCAGACATAAAGGAAGAGCAGAAGCTGGTTGACCGGGGAGCGGAAGCCAAAAAGCGTCTGGCAGAGGCAAATCTGCGTCTGGTAGTCAGCATTGCGAAGCGGTATGTGGGCCGCGGCATGCTGTTCCTGGATTTGATTCAGGAAGGAAACCTGGGTCTGATCAAGGCTGTAGAAAAGTTTGATTACAGGAAAGGATATAAGTTCAGTACCTATGCTACCTGGTGGATCCGTCAGGCGATCACAAGAGCGATCGCTGATCAGGCGAGAACTATCCGGATTCCGGTGCATATGGTAGAGACCATTAACAAACTGATCCGTGTATCCAGACAGTTGCTGCAGGAACTTGGGCGTGAACCAACTCCGGAGGAAATTGCGGAGGAGATGAATATGCCGGTGGAGCGTGTTCGTGAGATTTTGAAGATTTCTCAGGAGCCGGTTTCTCTGGAAACTCCTATTGGCGAGGAGGAAGACAGCCATCTGGGCGACTTTATTCAGGATGACAATGTTCCGGTACCCGCGGACGCAGCGGCCTTCACTCTGCTGAAGGAGCAGCTGGTAGAGGTGCTGAGTACACTGACAGACAGGGAACAGAAGGTGCTCCGCCTGCGTTTCGGTCTGGATGACGGCCGTGCCCGCACGCTGGAAGAAGTTGGAAAAGAGTTTAATGTTACACGTGAACGTATCCGGCAGATCGAGGCGAAGGCGCTGCGTAAACTGCGTCACCCCAGCCGCAGCCGCAAACTGAAGGACTATCTGGACTGATGGCGGTGAAATTATCGGCCCGCATGTCGGCGCTGGCAGCTCTTGTGACACCGGGAGTGCGGCTGGCGGATGTGGGTACGGATCATGGATACATACCGGTTTTTCTGTGTCAGACAGGAGTTATTCCCTCTGCCATAGCAATGGATATTAATTGTGGGCCTCTGCAGAGAGCAGAGGCTCATGTTGCAGAATTCGGTCTGGGAGACAGGATTGAGACACGTTTGTCCGATGGTCTTGAAAAGCTGCTTCCCGGCGAAGCGGACTGTGTGCTGATCGCAGGGATGGGAGGCGGTCTGATTCAGCGGATTCTTTCTGAAGGGGAGACTGTGCTGCAAAGTGTGGGGGAACTGATTTTGCAGCCTCAGTCGGAGATACCGCAGACCAGGAGATTTTTAAGAGAGCATGGGTATCAGATTGCAGAAGAGGATATGGTAGAAGAGGATGGAAAGTTCTATTTTCTTATGAAAGCGCATAAACAGGACAGAGGAGAGGATGCTTCCGAAAAGGAAACGGCGGAGTCTCCGGAACAGTTCTGCGCAGCAGATTCCGGCGGAAATATGGCCGATACTGATGCTGACAGACGCCGGCTGGAGGATGAATTCGGTCCGGTGCTGCTGCGGAAGAAGCATCCGGTACTGCTGCGATGGGTACGGCGGGAAATGAGGATTGTTCTGATGATCCGTCGGAAGCTCTGGGGAGCAATGTATGAAACAGAAGAAGGGGATCTGCGTTTTGCTGTGCATGAACCGGGAGCAGACCCGGAGGAAGCCGGTTGTCAGACCGCATCGGGAGCCGGAAATGGAACAGATACCGAAGAGTCTTCATCCGGGCGGATGGACAAAAAGCAGGAGAGGCTTTTTGAGCGGCTTGCACAGGCGGAAGAGCGCTGGCGCCTGCTGGCGGAGGCCGACAGGCTGCTGCAGGGAGCCCCGGAGAAAACGGGAAATCAAAGATCCTGAAATGAGAAAGTTTTCGTGCTCTGCGGCAGGTTAAATGAGGAAGGAAGTGTAAATGGTGGATTACGTACTGAAGATTCATGGGGAGGAAAAGAAATATCCGGAGGGAACTTCGTACCGGACAATTGCAGAAGAATATCAGAAGGAATATGAAGATGATATTGTGCTTATAAGGTTCCGGAATCATCTGAGGGAGCTGAGAAAAACTGTTGCCCGGGATGGGGAGCTGGATTTCGTGACTGCAGCAGAACGGGCAGGCCGCAGCACCTACCGGCGCAGTGTAACTCTTTTGATGGAAACGGCGGCTCATCAGCTTTTTCCGGATATGCATGTATTTGTCCAGCATTCTATCGGACAGGGGTATTATTGTGAATTCCGAAAGGACAGGGTTTTAGTGACCACGGAATTGGAATGGCTGTCATTGCTGAAGGATAAGATGTGCTCTCTGGTGCGTGATGATATTCCGATTCTGAAACAGAATCTGAATCTTCAGGAAGCGATTGATTTTTTCCGGGAGATTGGCCGGCCGGATAAGGCGAGGCTGATGCGGTACCGGAGAAGTTCCCGCGTGAATCTTTATGATCTGATGGGATACCGGGAGTATTATTACGGCTATATGGTTCCCTCCACGGGATATCTGAAATATTTCGACTTGCTGCCGTATCAGAAAGGATTTATGCTGATGTTTCCGGATAAGGATACCAGAAAGGTGGCTGAGTTCAAACCTCTGGATAAGTTGTTCGGAATTATGGACGACTCAGCTGCCTGGGGAGCCAGCATGGGTGTCAGTACAGTAGGAGAGTTAAATGATGTGATCGCTTCCGGAAAGATTCAGGATCTGATTCTGGTTCAGGAGTCCTGGATGGAACAGAAAATCGGGGATATTGCGGAACAGATTGCGGCTGATCCAAGAAAAAAAATTGTGCTGATTGCGGGACCGTCTTCATCGGGAAAGACAACATTTTCCCATCGGCTGTCGGTTCAGCTGACAGCCCAGGGACTGAAGCCTCATCCTATTTCCCTTGATGATTTTTATGTGAACCGTGAGGATACGCCGAAGGATGAGTACGGGGAGTATGATTTTGAATGTCTGGAGGCTATCGACATCCCTCTGTTCAATCAGTGTCTCAACGATCTTCTGGAGGGAAAGGAAGTGATTCTTCCTGTGTTCAATTTCCGCACAGGGCACAGAGAGTTCCGCGGACAGCCGCTGCGGCTGAATGAGGGAGATGTGCTGGTGATTGAGGGGATTCATGGTCTGAATGAAAAACTGTCCTGGCAGCTTCCCAGGGAAAGCAAGTTCAAAATTTATATCAGTGCGCTGACGCAGTTGAATGTGGATGAACAGAACAATCTGGCCACCACGGACGGCAGACTGCTCCGGCGTATTGTGCGGGACGCCAGAACCAGAAATACTTCTGCCAGAGAGACGCTGGCCCGCTGGGATTCTGTGCGCCGGGGGGAGGAGAAAAATATTTTTCCCTATCAGGAGGAAGCGGATGTGATGTTCAACTCGGCTCTGATTTATGAGCTGGCCGTTCTGAAGGTTTACGCAGAACCATTGTTGTTTAATATTGACAGTAACTGCCCGGAGTACGAGGAAGCCAAACGGCTGCTGAAAATCCTGGACTATACGCTGCCTGTTCCGGGAGAGAGTATCGGACCGAATTCCATACTGAGGGAGTTTATGGGCGGCGGCTGCTTTGGCGTATAAGAGATGTGTGCAGAGAAAATACTTGCAAAAACAGGATAAAGTGTAGTAGTATGGGTAAGTCTGAGTAAGACAGATGATCGCGGCTGCAGGTGTCGAAAGACCGCAGGTGAGGAAAGTCCGGGCTTCACAGGGCAGGATGCCGGATAACGTCCGGCGGAGGCGA
>CAMLYL010000067.1 GCA_946491665.1 uncultured Lachnospiraceae bacterium
GCACGTCCGGTTCTGAGAGGGGTAAGCCCTGTAAGGGGCTTACCTACTTACCAAAGTTCGTTAATTGGGAGGGAAAAAGAATGTCAGTTAAAGGTGCTGTAATGGTTCCTCATCCGCCCTTGATTATACCGGAGGTAGGGCGGGGACAGGAGAAAGAGATCCAGTCTACGATTGATGCTTATCACCAGGCGGCAGAAAAAACTGCTTCCTGGAAACCGGATACGGTGGTGGTTTTATCACCCCATTCCATGATGTATGCGGATTATTTTCATATTTCCCCGGGCAAAGGAGCGGAGGGAAGTTTCCGGCAGTTCCGGGCGCCCCAGGTGAAGATCCGGGTGGAATATGATACAGAGTTTGTGAGCCTTCTGAGCCGGGAGGCAGAAGCGAGGGATCTTCCGGCTGGGACTCTGGGGGAACGGGAGCGTTCCCTGGATCATGGAACCATGATACCGCTCTGGTTTCTGAATCACTATTACAGGGATTACAAGGTGGTGCGGATCGGACTTTCGGGGCTTCCCTTTTCCCGTCACTATATGCTGGGACAGTGTATCCGGAAGACAGCGGAGCTTCTGGATCGGAGAATTGCGGTGATCGGAAGCGGGGATCTGTCCCATAAGCTGAAAGAGGACGGACCTTACGGATTTTCGAAGGAAGGCCCGGAATACGATAACCGGATTATGGACGTGATGGGCCGGGGAGATTTCGGACAGCTTTTGGATTTTCCGGAGGAGTTTTGTGAGAAAGCGGCGGAATGCGGGCACCGTTCCTTTGTGATTCTGGCAGGCGCCCTGGATCGGACAGCAGTGAAGACGGAAAAGCTGTCCCACGAAGGTCCTTTCGGCGTCGGCTATGGCGTCTGTGTCTATGAAGCTGCGGGAGCGGCTCCGGAGCGGGATTTTCTCCGGCAGTATGAGGAACGTGCCGGGAAAGAAGCTGAGAGAAGGAAGCAGGCGGAGGATGCCTGTGTGCGCCTGGCACGGAAGACAGTAGAAACTTATGTGCGGACCGGGGAAAAAATTTCTGTGCCGGAGGGGCTGCCGGAAGAGATGTATGCGGACCGGGCGGGAGTTTTTGTGTCTCTGAAGGAGGAAGGAAGACTCCGGGGCTGCATTGGCACGATTTCCCCGGTGCAAAATAACATCGCGGAGGAGATTATTGATAACGCGGTCAGCGCGGCTTCCAGGGATCCCAGATTCCATGCGGTACAGCCGGAGGAACTGGATCAGCTGGTATACAGTGTGGATGTGCTGGGGGAAACGGAAGAAATTTCTTCAGAAGAAGAACTGGATGTGACGCGATATGGCGTGGTAGTCAGCCGGGGTTACAAGAGAGGTCTTCTTCTTCCCAATCTGGAAGGCGTGGATACGGTGGAAGATCAGATCGCCATTGCAAAAAGAAAGGCCGGAATTCCGGAGAGTGCGCAGGATGTCCGTCTGGAACGGTTCGAAGTAGTGAGACATTTCTGAGGGAGAGAAGAACATGATGGAAACAGGAACAGAGAAAAAAATTGTCTGTCAGGTGTGTCCCCATCACTGCTCCCTGTCGGAAGAACAGTACGGGAGGTGCCGGGCAAGAAAAAGGGAAGAGGGAAAAATCATCTGCGTAAATTATGGGAGACTGACCGCACTGATGCTGGATCCCATTGAGAAAAAGCCCCTGCGTCGTTTTTCCCCGGGGAAAAAAGTGCTTTCGGTGGGAAGTTTCGGATGCAATCTGGCCTGTCCTTTCTGCCAGAATCATGAAATCTCCATGACCGGACCGGAACAGGCACAATACCGGGAACTGGGCCCCGGTGAACTGGCGGATCTCGCCTGGGAATACAGAGTACACGGAAATATCGGCGTGGCATTTACCTACAACGAACCGCTGGTGGGATACGAGTTTGTCCGGGATACGGCGCGGCTGGTGCGGAAACAGGGGATGAAAAATGTACTGGTGACCAATGGTTTTGCGGAACTTTCTGTTCTGGAAGAGATTCTTCCTTATGTAGACGCCATGAATATTGACCTGAAGGGTTTTACAGAAGCGTATTACCGGAAGCTGGGAGGCGGGCTGGAACCGGTAAAGCGTTTTATAGAACGTGCGGTCCGGGAATGCCATGTGGAGCTGACGACGCTGATTGTTCCCGGAGAAAACGATTCTGAGAAAGAAATGGAGGAGGAAGCCGCTTGGATTGCATCGCTGGATCCCGGGATTCCTCTCCATGTCACCCGGTTTTTCCCGCAGTATAAGATGACAGACCGGGCGGCTGCGGATGTGGAGACGGTGTACCGTCTCAGAGAGACTGCTGCAAAATATCTGCGGTACGTTTATACAGGGAACTGCTGATTTCCATGGAAAAAGCAGAAGGATAGGCAGATAATATTTCCAGTAAGATGCGGGAGAAACTGGGAAAATATCTGTGATTAATTACATCAGCCCCATGCTGAGGGCAATACTGAGCTGGGCAGCGTAATAGGTGCCGTGAATTGCCCGGTTCATGGCGCCGGTGCGTCGGTCACCGAAACAGAAAGCAAATAAAATATTATCACTGATAAGAAAAAGCAGGGAACCGGCGGCAAAAATCAGGCGGTTTGGCAGAAGCTGTCCGGCTGCATTACCCCAGGACACGGCGAGGGCTGCAGAGAGAATGAGGATGTAGCCTATCAGAGGAATTCGCATAACTCCCGCGCGGAGTTTCATCATTCGCGCAAAAATCAGAGAAGCAGCTACACCGGCTGCTCCCACAGGAATAGCTGCCATCCATACCGGGCAATCGTTTTGGAACAGAGCAATTATATACAGGATATGTCCTGCCGCAAAAGAACTTCCGCCGATGGCGAAAAATGTATTATGTTTCCTGGGATAAATAAATCTTAAGGCCAGAAGCTGATCCCCGGCCAGTCCCAGAATCAGTCCGGAGATCACGAACAGCGCGAATCTCCTGTCCGGACAGAGTGATGCGGTCAGCCCGCCTGCCGCGATAAAACAGAGTCCGGCACATCCCTTAAAAAGAAAGGCTTTTCTATATTCGTTCCGGTGAGATACGGTCAGAAACCTGTGTGCCATCAGAATACAGATAATAACAGCGATTGTAAAAATCCCCCATACAGCAGCTGTCTGCATATAATCCCCCCATTCTGTAAAATGAAATTCTATTTTTCAAAGACGTTCCATTTGATATAAAAATTATAATAAAATTTTTCTTTACTGTAAATATAATTGTCCGCAGGTATTTTCGGGTCGGTGCCTGTTCTGTTACTGTGAACGGAGTGAACAGTGCTCCTGTTCTTCTTTCAGAACCGGAGCACGGGAGCTTTCGTGGGATTTGCCCTCTTCCAGTTTCAGAAGTTCATAGGATACCAGGATATGAAGCCGGACTTCCGGTATGTCCAGATCACAGGAAATCAGTTCCCGGAGGCGGTTCAGCCTGTAGGTCAGTGTATTGCGGTGTACATTTAAAGCGGCAGCGGTATGAGACTGGCTTCGCTCATACCGGATATACATATAAAGGGTATGACTGAAATAGGTATGATTTTGAGTGTCATATTCCAGGAGCTGTGTGACTGCAGGATGAATCAGATTTGTATGGATATGCTGTTTCATTACGGAAAAACCGTATCTTACCATGTAATTCTGAAAATTATATATTTTTCCGGCTTCTCCCGGGCAGAGACGGGCGGTGATCTCCGCTTGTTTGAAATGTTCCGACAGAAGATACAGTTTTTGAAATGAACTGCTGCAGCAGCCATAGTACCCGCTTTTTTTCAGCCAGGGAGTGAAATCCTGAAAGATGGCATTAAGATTTTTTTGCCGAAGATTACACAGGGCGCAGACATAATTATTGTGAGTGATGGCATATGCATAGGGAAAGAGATCATTGATTGTGTGGCATAAATGTGTGTGGATATTATATTCCTGGGACAAATTCGCCATAGTAATCAACACCTTTGGATCATCATTCTGCCAGTTCAGCAGATTCAGGTGATGACTGAAATATTCATAATCACATTTCTGGTCAGAAAGCGCAAAATGAAACAGAGAATCCAGAAACAGCAAGGATTGCTGCTGAGAATGTGATTCGAACCACATATCAGCGTAATGGCAGAAAATAGAGAATAAGTCAATGGTTCCCTGTGAAAGTGCAGAATTCAGAACCAGCAGATTGGTGACGCCGATCCAGACCCCTTTCAGGAAAAAGTTGTAGCAATAGGCTTTGTGTGGAAGTATTTTTTCCTCTACCAGATAAATGCCGTGTTTCTGGAATAATTTTTTTGCATAGGTCTGATTAAAATATAAAATAAAATCAAGGTTTGTGCTGCCATATTCCCGTAATTCATCCCAGTAGGTATCCACCTGCCCTTTATCAAATTGTGAGGACATGGCCAGAAGTCTCTGTCCGGAGTCCAGGACAAAGACCGGTTCTTTTAAAATCTGCTCACTGTGTTTCAGAATATCTTCGATCATGCAGCCGCCGGATATGAGTTCCAGGATTTCAGAATTCCACCTGGAATAAAAATCTATCGCTTCCAGTACTTTATTCAAAATTTCACCGATATCATCTGTGGGGAGAATAATCTGGTCATTCTGATGGGCGCAGAATACGCAGTTTTCTGACGAATCGAAAAAATCTTTTGCTTTTCCAATATAGAGGGTGTGGTGATTCATCGGCGTATTTTCAGAAAACAGACGAATGGTATCAATTGTCAGGCTATTATCCTTAATGTGTATAACTGGATGATAATCCTTCAGCCAGTCTGCAAAAATCCACATGCTCAAATACATTTTTCTAATCCTTTCCTGATATATTTTGTATTAGGTCGAAATGACCAAGAAACAAAATAAATAATAAAAAATAATTTGTCACAAGGGACATGTTTTGTGAGTTTTGAATACATTATACTAAATGTATAAAGTAAAAGCAAAGGAGAAAAAGTTATGGAACAAACTCAGAAACAGAGACTCGGATTTGGTTTTTTCGGCTGGATGCTTATGATTTTTCAGGGCGGAGCATTCTTCACGCAGGTAGTATTTACCAATTATCCAATGAACATTCTGGCTGATTTTTATGGAGGAGCTACTTTTGTTCCGGTAGTTTTTACAGTCGGAACATTCATAGCGATTATTCTGCAGCTGATATTGTCAAGATTTATTGGAAAAATTAAAAATATGAAAAATCTGACATTAATTTTTGGCGCTATATCTCTGGCAATGGGATGTGTGATTACGTTTTATCCGGTGCCTTATGGTGTCAGCGCAGTCTGGATTGCCGCCTACTTTATTGAGAGTGTATGTGTCAACATGTACTGTACTTTTACCTGCGGAATCCTTGTGGGGCAGTGGTTCCCCAGAAGAAAAGGAACTATTATGGGAATTACAACCATTATGTTTCCCGTAGGAAACGGACTGATCAGTGTTTTTGCCGCAAATGTATTTAAAACAGGACAGCCTGATCCGGCCAGTGCATTTTTGCCTTACCTGATTGCCTGTATCGCTACGTGGCTGGTTGGTCTCATTTTCGTCAAGGATTATCCGGAGCAGTGTGGGGCTTACCGTGACAATGACAGAAGTTTTACTCCCGAAATGGCACGGAAGATGATGGAGGAAGAAATTGAGAACAAGAAAACGACTGTGTGGACAACCGGCCATACACTGGCAAACCGGGACTTCTGGTTTATCAGTATTGTCTGTGGATTCCTGCTGATGTTTTCCGTGGGAATGATGACCCAGACAGCTGCTATTGTGGGGCAGTTTGAATCATTGAATTATGCCACAGTAATGATGCTGATTATGATTTTCGGTATAATAGGAAGTTACGTGCTGGGAGTGATCGATACTGCTATCGGTACAAAAAAAGCGATTGCGATTGCTGTTGTGATCATGATATTGTCCGGGGTATTTGGAATGATCCAAAATGCAGGTTGTCTGATTGTATCTCTTATTCTGCTGGCAGTTTTCATGGGCGCGTCTTCTAATTTTACGGTTTCAGCTGCGGCTCAGTACTGGAGAAGAGAGGATTTCTCAAGTGTATTTGCCTGTCTGAATCCGATTGCAAATATTTTTAACGCAATTGCACCGACGGTTATCGCATTTCTGCTCTATACTTCTCTGGGATACCGGTTATGTTTCGCGGTTACAGCAATCTGCGGCGTCATCTCACTGATTCTGATTCTGCTTTTCAGTGGAAAGCATGTAAAAGAAGTAGATGACAAGTACAGGCAGGAGGCTGGAAAAGCGCTGGACGACGAGCTCAGCAGCAGGAAATAATCCATTATAATGCCATACCAAAAACCTTTTATAAACAATACTTATGCGGGCAGCTGCGAAATTGTGGCTGCCCCGAAATAAAATAACTGAGAAATTGACAGGAGGATTTTCATGAAAGTATTGGGACTTTGTTCCGGAAGAAAAAACGGGAACACGGAAATTATGATGAAAGAGGCTTTTATGGCCATTGAAGAAAAATGCGGCGCAGAATGCCGGCTGGTGCGTATCCAGGATACGGTGATTAATACCTGTATCGGCTGTGAGACCTGTATGATGAATCACCTGAAAGGAAACTGGGATTTCCGGTGTGTTCATAAAACCGGAAGCGATCATTTCTATTTTATCGAGCAGTTGATGCGGGAGGCGGATGCCATTATTGTATCAAGTCCGGCCTATAATCTGCTTCCTACGGGACAACTGATCAAATTTCTGAATAAAATGCATGCCAGCGGAAATTACAGAGATGTAGTGGAAAAGGAAAATAAGATCGGAGCGGCTTTTTCCATCGGAGGTACGGACTGGACAAACTTTACATTAAATGTGTGTAAAATGATTGCAATGGAACTTACCGGCTCTTATGACGCTCTGGCAGATGCGGTGCATTTCGATTTTGTGCCGGCAAAGGGCGCGATTCTTCTGGAAGATGAAATGATGGCAAGAATGCATCAGTTTGGGGAAACTGTTGCCGAGGCTTTGCTGATGAAAGAAAAAGGAGAAACACCTTCCTATTCTGGACTTGGGGGAGTATGTCCCGATTGTCACGGAAATCTGCTGGAGATCCGTCCGGACGGCGTTTACTGTCCCCAGTGTCTGACAAAGGCGAAGATCAGTATTGTGGACGGACAGCTTGTGGCGGAGTTTACGGAGGAAGAAAGAGCGAAAAACCGTTGGTCTGTCTGGGGCAAGCGTCTGCATGATGATAATATCCGGAAGGGTCATAAAAAGGCGACAGATGGAAGAGCTCAGATTACAGAAGCCATGAAAAAATATGTGGAGTATGAGAGAGCTGTAAAGCTGCCGGAGATTACAACAGAATAAAGGGCGAAATTTCCATATTGCAAAGAGCCGGAGCAGATGATATTCTTATAGCAAACGATAAATATATTGAACATAATTTCATACCTGTGAGAAAAAGGCAGTGAAAATTTATCTGTGAAGAGAAACGGCTGTGCTGGGGAAGGAAAGACCGGGCTGCAAAATTATGATCAGCGTATATCAGGGCATCTGAATCATTTCAGATGTCCGTTTTCAGCTTACAGGCAGTTTGGTTTTCTGTATGATGAGAACACTCTGTGAGGATTGCACAGCGGCAGAATGGGATCTGAAGCGGAAGGAGGAGTTTTTAATGAGATTTTTTCACCTCTCAGACCTGCACATCGGTCTGAAGTTAATCAACCGTGATCTCCGGGAGGATCAGGAGTATATTTTGCGGCAGATTGCAAAGCTGGCGCTCCGGGAGCAGCCGGACGCTGTTGTCATTGCCGGGGATATTTATGACCGGGCGGTGCCCTCCGGAGAGGCGGTGGAATTGTTTGATCATTTTATCACGGAACTGACCGGAGCACTCCCGGAAGCCGCAGTTATGCTGATTGCAGGAAATCATGACAGCAGCGCGAGGGTGAACTGTTTCCGCAGCGTTCTCTCCAGGCAGAATGTATATATGATCGGCATGCCGCCTCAGAGGGAAGATGAGCATATGGAGAAGGTGGTTCTGACCGATGCATATGGAAAAGTAAATTTCTATCTGCTTCCCTTTGTGAAACCTTCCATGGTGAAGATGGTTGTGGGAACGGATGAAAACGGGAACAATCTTTCCTATAATGAAACACTTCACCGGATGATTGTCCGGGAGAAGATTGACCAGACAGAGAGAAATGTATTTGTGAGCCATCAGTTCTATCTTCCCGCCGGAAAGAATGCGGATGAGGTGGAGCGGATGGATTCGGAGGTCCGCACGGTGGGCAATATCGACGAGGTTTCCGCAGACTCCCTGGAACCTTTTGATTATGCGGCTTTGGGCCACATTCACAAGTCGATGAAGGTGGGAAGCGAATATTATCGTTACTGCGGGACGCCCCTGGCCTGCTCTGTCAGTGAAGCGGGGCAGCAGAAGGGAATTATTCTGGTGGAAATGGGGAAAAAGGGTGACGTCCGGACAGAAGTGCTTCCTCTGCAGCCTCTCCGGCAGGTGCGGGTGATCCGGGGAGAACTGCAGGAGGTGCTGGAACAGGCCTGCGAGGACTATGTATCCGTTGTTCTGACTGACCGGGTGGATCTGGATATTTCTGATATGCAGGACCGGATCCGTAATGCCTTTCCCCGGCTGCTGGAAATCCACCGGGAGGTATTGCGGAAAGCGAATTACAGCGGCGGAGCCGCAGCCATGCAGGCGGAGCTGGATCCTTTTGAGCTGTGCTGCTCCTTTCTGAAGGATGCGGACGAGGGAGAGAAGGAAGTGCTGCGGGATGTAATCAATACTGTACTCCAGGAGGTGAATCAGGGATGAGACCGGTAAAACTGACTATGCAGGCCTTCGGTTCCTACGGGAAACGGACGGTCATTGACTTTGAAAAAACGAACCAGAATCTGTTTCTGATTACCGGAGATACAGGAGCCGGAAAGAGCACGATTTTTGATGCGCTTGTGTTTGCTCTTTACGGGGAAGCCAGCTCTGTCCAGAATAAGAAGGACGGGATTGAGCTTCAGAGCCAGTTTGTGGATTATGATGTGGAGCCTTTTGTGGAACTTAATTTTACAGAGGATTCCGGAGAAAACCACAGGGAGTATACAGTCCGCCGTGTGCCCCGCCATATCCGTCTGATGAAACGGGGAAGCGGAACCACCGGAGAGAGCGAGTCTGTCTCTCTGATCATGCCTGACGGGACGGAATATCCCCAGAGGGACGCGGACAGGAAGCTGGAAGAAATCGTGGGGCTGACGAAAACTCAGTTTATGCAGGTGGCCATGATTGCCCAGGGCGAGTTTATGGAACTGCTCCGCGCAAGAACCGAGGAAAAGAAAGTGATTTTCCGGAAACTCTTCCATACAGAGCTTTACGAAAAAATTGTGGAGGAACTGTTCCAGAGACGGAAAGGCAAAAAGCAGGAAATTGACGGGATCCGTACCAGATGCCAGACAGAAATTTCCCATGTACGGATTCCGGAAGCTGAGCTGCCGGGATATACGCCGGGACCGGAAGCAGAGGAAAAGCAGCGGAAAGACCGGACGCTTCTGGAAGAACTGAAAACAGGAAAAGCGCTGCTTCTCCGGGAAGAGAGTTTTTCCGTGGTGGAGCTGGAGCGTTTTCTGGAGAATCTTCAGATTCTCTGTAAGAGACTGGAGGCGGGAAAGGCCCTGGCGGAAGAGGAATATGAGAAAGCGGACCGGGAGTTTCTGAAAACCAGGGATGAATATCAGCGGGCAGTGGATCTGAACCGCCGTTTTGAAGAACTGGACCAGGCGGAGCGTGATCTGGCCGAATGTGCAGCCCGGGAGCAGGAGATGGCCGGAAACCTCCGTCTGATTGCGCAGATTAGCGGAGCTTACGAGGTTATGGCTGTCTGGGCGCGGTACCAGGATGCGGTTCAGACCGTTTCTGATACAGAGAGAGAGCTTGCCGGACAGCAGGCGGCGCTGCCAGAGCTGGACCAGGTTTACGAGGATGCGGCCGGACGGGAGAAAGAAGCCGCCGCGCAGCTGGATGCGGAAAAACAGGTTTTTTCTGAACTTTCTGCGCGGGTAAAGAAAGCGCTGGAAACTCTGGATAAGATGGAGGAGGTACAGCGGGAGATTGAAGAAAAGAAACGATCCGCAGCAGATGGTGAGAAAAGAGCCGATAAGGCCCGGAAGGATCTGGAGGATTTTGAAAAGAAGGAAAGGGATCAGAGGGCACAGGCGGAACATCTGGGTCAGGCGGAGATTCTTTTTGAACAGTGGAAGGCAAAATGTGAGCGGGCCAACGAAGCCGGAGAGGAGATTACGGCGGCGGGAAATCTTCAGAAGGAGACGGACGACCAGAAAAAGAAGATGGAAAAAGCCCGCAGGGAGTATGAAAAAGCCAGCGGCGATTATGAGGAAAAAAACAGTGAGTATGAGAATTATCGGAGGATTTTTCTCAATACCCAGGCCGGTCTGATTGCCAGAGAACAGCTCCGCCCGGGAAAACCCTGCCCGGTCTGCGGATCTCTGGAGCATCCTCATCCCTGTGAACTGAAGGAAGAGCACAAAAATCTCACCAGGGAAATGCTGGATGATATGAGTGAAAATGTAAACCGTCTGCGGATGCTCCAGGAAAAGGCAGCCTCGAAGGCCCAGGCGGCTTCTGCCCGGCTGGAGGAAAAAGAGGGACAGCTGGCAGCCGGGTGTGAAAAGCTGAGACAGAAGCTTCTGGAGCTGCTTCCGGGATATGGAGAGGAAGAACCATTTTCTCTGGAAACGGCAGTGGAGCAGCTGTACATCTGGAAATCTTCTCTGCGGGAAGAAGGGCGCGAACTGGAACAGAAGATGAAGGAACTGGGAACCATCCGCACATTCCTGCAGACGGCGGAAGGGGAAAAGCAAAGGCTGAGACAGGCGTCTTCCCAGGCGGACCAGGCTGCTGCGGACGCAAAGGAAGCGCTTGCGGCTTCCCGGGCTGTGTGGAGCCAGCTGGAAGTTTCCCGGGATTATCAGACCAGGGAAGAAGCCGGGCAGGCGCTCCGGGAAGCGGAAACGAAGAAGGAGCGGTGTGAGCAGGTTTACAAGAGAGCCAGAACAGCAGAGCAGAAGGCGAAATCAGCAAAGGAGAAGGCGGAAACGCTGATCCGGCGTTATCAGACCGAACTTCCCGGGCAGAGGGAGGAAAGGGATCACAGAAAGACAGATTATGAGTCTTTTATGGCTGAGAAGGATCTGGCAGAATCCGAGTGGAAGCTTCTGGCAGGAAAATATGACAGGAAGACGCCCCAGAAACTTCAGAATACAGTTGATCATTATAACCGGAAAAAAGCGGCGGCGGAAAGCCTGCGGAATACCGCCCGGGCGGCCATCGGAGATCAGCAGCGGCCTGTATTGCAGAAACTGGAGGAGGCCGGGAAAACGGCGGAGCAGATCATGAACAGAACACGGGTTGCCCTGGAAGAAGTAAAGGAATATGAAACTGCGGACCGGGGTGTCCGTGACGCTCTGGTTCCGACCATGGAGGAAAGGAAGCTGCGGATGGAGGAGTACCGCCGTCTGAATGATCTTTACAGCCTTCTGGCGGGAAGAGTGACGGGATCCCGCATGGATATTGAGACCTATGTCCAGCGGTATTATCTGGAACGGATTCTTCACGCGGCAAACCGCCGGTTCCAGGAAATGTCCGCGGGACAGTTCATTCTCCGTATGTGTGATATTGAAAAAGCCGGAGTGGGAAAGAACCGGGGGCTGGATCTGATGGTTTACTCCACGGTGACCGGGAAAGAACGGGAAATCCGCACCCTGTCCGGCGGCGAATCCTTTATGGCGGCGCTCTCCCTAGCTCTGGGAATGGCGGATCAGATCCAGGAAAGCGCAGCGTCTGTCCATCTGGATATGATGTTCATAGACGAGGGCTTCGGTTCCCTGGATGATCATTCCAGGGAAAAAGCGGTTCGTGTGCTCCAGAATATGGCGGAGGGCTCAAAGATGATCGGCATTATTTCCCATGTGACGGAGTTGAAACAGGAGATTGAGGATCAGCTGATTGTAAGCAAGGATGAGGAGGGAAGTCATGTCCGGTGGCAGATCAGTTAAGCAGTGGCCTGCCATGTTCACCCCTCTGGAATGAGAAAAGAGGAGGAGTATCATTTAACCACAAGTTGGTTCCTTTTTGAGGTGTTTTGTGATATAGTTGAAAGACTCAGCGGAGGGAGGCATGTATTATGATGGAACGTCCACATTTTGATCTTGCAGCCAGCGGTCAACGGATGCGGGAGATCCGCCGGGACCGTAATATATCTGTCCGGCAGGTGATGGAGTATATGGGATTTGAATCTACTCAGGCGGTATATAAGTGGGAGGCCGGGAAATGTTTTCCCCAGGCCGATAACTTACTGGCGCTGGCAGTTTTGTACCATGTAAATCCGATGGAGCTTTTAGTAGAAGAGGACAGTTTGTCCTCTTCTTGTTGTCTGCGGAAAAGAAATGGTTCCCTGAACCTGTCAGATGCTGCCTGACAGAGATTGGAAGCTGTTTTGTGAACCACCGGTTGATAGACAGTTGTTCGTGGAGATGGTACTATAAGGATACAGGACAGACAGGCGCATACAGCAGTTTTATTTCTGGAGAAGATATGAAAAGGGTGTGCTGACGGAGCGATCCGGCGCGCACATTGGCGTCTGATGAGTTTTGTGGAGACGCGATGGGATCCGGAACAGTATTTGAACAGAAGATACTGAACCGGATCCTGTGCGGATTTGTGAACAATTTTTTCTTTTTGCATATGTAAAGGGAAGATATGCCTGTATGGGCAGAATGCAGCCCGGAAAGGAGGTAAGCCGTGGAGAAAGAGTTTCGCTGGGGGGAAGAGGATACTGAGCTGGAAGAACTGATTCCGGATCCGGAGGAGGATGATTTTGAACTGCTTATTCCGGAATATGACTGGGTGCAGGAGTATTACCGCTGTGGAGCTGCGGAGGAGGGGAGAGACTGGAATGTTTCTGTGACAGAAAACGGCGCTGTGGGATACTGCACGTCCGGTTACGCACTGCTTGATCTGAATTTTATGGCAGCTTCTCTTCGGGGCTGTCATGAGAGCTATATTGTAAAAGAATTTGTGAAGGCGTATTACGAATCTCCGGAATATGCCGTGAAGTGGCTGTTTTTTCTGCGGGATATCAGTGAAGGACTGGGAGAGCGCAGAACCTTCCGTATCTGCATGAAATATCTGGCGGAATCTCATCCGCAGATTGCGTCCGCGGTAATGGAACTGATTCCGGAATATGGACGATTTGACGATCTCCTGCTGTTTCTGGATACCGATCTGCGGGGGAAAGTCTGCAGCTGCCTGAAATCCCTGCTGGATCAGGATCTGCTGGCGATGCAGGAGAACCGTCCGGTTTCCCTTCTGGCAAAATGGCTTCCCAGTATTAATACATCATCCGGGGAAACCAGGAGGCAGGCGCAGATTCTTTCCCGGCAGCTGGGTATGCGTTCACGGGAATACCGGAAAACACTGTCTGCGCTCCGGGCATATGGAAATGTGCTGGAAGTGAAGCTGTCTGCGTCCCGCTGGGATGAGATCCGGTATGAAGCAGTTCCCGCGAAGGCAAATCTGAAATATCAGCAGGCTTTCTGGCGGCATGACAGGGAACGCCGGGAAGCATATCTTCGCAGCGTACTGGAGGGAGATGCAAAACTGAACAGCAGAGGGATCATGCCCTGTGAAGTGGTACACCGGTTTCTGAAGGGGCAATACTGCGGTTGTACTCTGAAAGACGATTTTTTTGCGGAACTGATGTGGGAACAGCTGATTCGGCAGGGATTCCAGAATGAATGGGGGCTGAAGGACTGCATTGTGGTGGCAGATGGTTCCGGCAGCATGTACAATTATGCCGGCGGTTCCTCCGGATTCATGGCAATTGAAATCTGTGATGCTCTGGCAATTTACTTTGCGGAGCAGCTGCGGGGGATTTTTCACAATAAAGTCATTACTTTCAGCGGTCATCCGCGTTTTATTGATCTGGAAAAAGGGAAAACCCTGAAAGAAAAGCTGGAAATTATGCTTGCTTATAATGAAATTGCCAATACGAACGTGGAGGCAGTGTTTGACCTGCTGCTGAATCTTGCGGTCAGCGGGAACGTTCCTGCGGAGGAACTCCCGGGACAGGTACTGATTATTTCGGATATGGAGTTCGATCAGGCAGCTGCTTTCCGGGACTGGGGAAGCGAAGAACAGAGCCGGAAAGAATTTTCTCCGCCTTTGTTTAACGTAATTGAAAAGCGATATAAGGCGGCAGGATATCAGATGCCCCGGCTGATTTTCTGGAATGTGTGCGGGCGTACCAATACAATTCCGAAGGTGGAAAATGAGAACGGACTCTGCCTGCTGTCCGGTTTTTCTCAGAATGCTGCCAGAATCACTGCTGATGAAGCTGAGACAGATCCTTATGAAAGTCTGATCCGGGTCCTGGACGGTTCCAGATACAGGAAAGTCAGTGAGGCGATTGCCGGTCTGACAGCGTGAGCTGCGCAATTGAAAGTCTTCAGAGTAATTTATCTGAAAATAAATTGCTTTGAGGACTTTTTATGAGGATTTTACAAACTAATGATGGAAACCGGAAATACTATCTGATATACTGAAAAAAGCAAAGACTATTTCGGAAATGGTCTGACTGCAATATAGAAGGAGAGACAGTACACAATGGATTTTCAGAATACGATCAATTTTAATGAGAAGACCGGGTTTATCTGTGATATGGACGGCGTAATTTATCACGGAAATCAGGTTCTTCCCGGCGTGGCAGAGTTTATTCAGTGGCTTCATGATGAGAACAAGGAATACTTGTTCCTGACAAATAACAGCGGCTATACGCCCAGAGAGCTGAATCAGAAGCTGGCCCGAATGGGGCTGGACGTACCGGAAGAGCATTTTTACACCAGCGCGCTGGCGACCGCCGCATTTTTGAAAGAGCAGGCGCCCGGCTGTTCTGTATTTGCCATCGGCGAGGCCGGTCTGCTGAATGCTCTGTATGACGCGGGTATTACCATGAATGATGTGAATCCGGATTATGTCGTAGTAGGCGAGGGCAGATCCTATTCCCTGGATTCTCTGACGAAAGCGACCAATCTGGTTCTGGCAGGCGCAAAATTGATCGGCGCGAATTCGGATGTGTCTGGTCCTATTGAGAATGGTATTGCTCCGGCATGCAGGGCGCTGGTGGCTCCCATCGAGATGGCTACCGGAAAGAGGGCTTATTTCTGCGGAAAACCGAACCCTCTGATGATGCGTACCGGTCTGCGGCTGCTGAACTGTCATTCTGCTGATGCGGTGATGGTTGGCGACCGGATGGATACGGACGTGATTTCCGGTATGGAGAGCGGCATGTCCACGGTGCTGGTACTTTCCGGCGTTTCTACCATGGATACGCTGAAAACCTTCGCCTACCGGCCCAGTATTGTGCTGAATGGCGTGGGAGATATCGTGACTATGGCGCAGTCCATGAAATAGGCAGAACCGGATTCAGACAGGGAAAATGAGTTTACAAGGTAATTTTTGGAGAAATCGATTTAAATTAATTGTCCGGTGGGGAAGTCCCGGTTTTTCCATTCAATAAAGGAAAAGGAATGCAGCCGGATCATATCAATTCAGAAACCGGATATCCTGATCCGGATGCAGAGGAAAATATATCAACTCTTTTGCGTCCGGATTTTCTGTATCCATTCTTGCTGCCCGGATTCGGCTGTTTTCGTAAGTTTTATAGTAATAGATTCCTTTTTCCGCGCTGATGCAGCAGGAATATGTGGTAATGCCGCTGCGGCCTTCTTCCGTGATTACACTGCCGCGGATCATGGAAACCGCGTCCAGCAGGTGAAAAAACTGAGTGACCTGACTGATTTCATCCCCACAGACAGCGGAGTTCAGTTTGTGGAAGGCAGCCTTTACATAGCGGGAGACAGATGAGGAATCTCCGGGAAGGCCGATGGCTCCCATTCCCTGACTGGATTTTTTCAGAAGGAGTCCGGGAGCAAGACGATTTTGTACGGTCTGAGATGAGAGCCCCTGATAATGGCAGAGGTTCAGCTGATGGAACGGGAAGGGCGGGTTATTGGTGAGAACTCCCACCGGATCATCGTAAATGGAAATTCCGTTTTGTGTGGTTTCCAGAACCAGAGCGCCGGTTCTGTCTGCCAGATGCCAGTGCAGGGGAGCCAGAGGCAGAGTTACAGGTTCCGGCCGGAAGCTGGAGAAGGGAATTGCCAGGGGACGAAAACGGAACAGCTTTTCTCTGGCCTGGACAAGATTTTCACAGGTACCCAGGATCCAGGGAATCAGCTCCCAGGGCGTGACAGCATAAAAATTATCCGGAACATCAGTTTCGTAATGGGCATTTCCGGGGAAATTCAGTCCTGCCATATAAAGCCCCTTTTCATTGATGGCCTCTGCATAAAGGGGATAGTGATCTGTTACATTGGCCATGCCGATCATGGCGAAATGATTTTCCAGAGGGGAAAGCCGGTGAAAGTTCAGAGGAAATCTCCGGGGTGTGATGACGATCTGTTCTCCGAAGGAATATTCCAGATCCAGATTTCGTCCGAAATAGCCGCCGCGCTGATGAAGAATGATACTTGTACACATAAGAATGCTCCTTTTGTTTCTGAGTGATTGCATGGTTTCTGCAGTTTTTTATCAGATTTGCAGGTTAATATTTCACAGTAAGGATACCCGGTTCGGCGAAAATTTAACGGTCATACGAAGCTTTTTGGGTAATTGCAACTGTCGGTTGACAGATTTTCAAGGAGACTTGGTGGCTGGTAACCGGTATTTTTGTTAAGTTTAAGCCAGCAAAAATACACGGGAAACCGTGCCGGAAGGGTTCCGACGGGAATGAAATCCGGAATACGGGAGTACGGAAGGGAGAATATGTATGATGATTTTAGCGGATAAAATTATGAAGCTGCGGAAACAGAACGGATGGTCTCAGGAGGAGCTGGCCATGCAGCTGGGGGTATCCAGACAGTCTGTATCGAAATGGGAGAGCGGCACATCGATTCCGGATCTGGAAAGAATTATTAAACTCAGCCAGATTTTCGGTGTCAGTACGGACTATTTGATCAAGGATGAGATGGAAGAGATCCCTGCAGAGGACCGGGCTGTGACAGTAGACAGTGGTGTGGAATCGGATGAATCCGCAAGGCATCTGTCTCTGGATGATGCCGGAACTTTCCTGGAGCTTGTAAAAAGGTCAGCTCCGCGAATGGCTCTGGGAGTGGCGGCCTGTGTTTTATGTCCGGTGCCCATGATTCTGCTGGCAGGACTGGCGGAGAATCAGGTTCTTCCCATAACAGAGGATATGGGAGGAGGTATCGGAGTGGCGCTTCTGTTTGCGCTCATCGCTTTTGCAGTTGCAATTTTTATTTCTTCAGGTCTGAAGCTGGAGAAGTATGAGTACCTGGAAAAAGAACTGATTGACCCCGAATACGGAGTGGCCGGTCTGGCAGAGTCAAGAAAAGAGAATTTTGCCTCTGCATTTAAAAACTGTATCATTGCAGGCGTGAGTCTCTGTATTCTGAGCGTAGTGCCGATTATCGTTGCAGCGGCTTTCCATGCGCCTGAGACAGTTTTTGTACTTCTGGCAGCGCTGCTTCTGGTTATGATCGCGGCAGGCGTGTTCTGTTTTGTCTGGGCGGGGATGATCATGGACAGCTTTAACAAGCTTCTGGAAGAGGGGGATTATACACGGGAGAAAAAGCTGGAAAACAAGAGGAATGACGCCTTATCCGGAATCTACTGGTGTTTGGTGACCGCCATCTATCTGGCGATCAGCTTTCTGTCAGGCGCGTGGGGAAGAACCTGGATCATCTGGCCTGTGGCAGGCGTGCTGTTTGCGGCAGTGGTGGGAGTGGCAAATGTGAGAAGACGAAGAAAAAGAACATATTGACAGGAGGTTTTGTATGGTGTTATATGCATTGGGGGATCTGCACCTGAGCTTCCAGGCGGATAAATCCATGGACAAATTCGGAAGTGTCTGGAAAAATCATGAGCGCAAGATTGAGAAATATATAAAACGAATTGTGAAACCGGAGGATACCCTTGTACTGACCGGCGATCATTCCTGGGGAAGGAGGCTGTCAGAATGCCGGGAGGATCTGGCATTTATTGAAAGACTGCCCGGCCGCAAGATTCTGCTCCGGGGGAATCATGATATGTTCTGGGACGCGAAAAAAACGGACCGTCTGAATGAGGAGTTTGAAGGCAGACTGTTTTTCCTGCAGAATAATTTCGCGGTCTATGAGGATTACGCGCTTGTGGGAACAAAGGGATTTACTTTTGAAGGCCCTTTTTATCTGGACCGGTGGGGAAATATTACCGGCTGGGATGAGGAGCGGGAGGCGCATGCCGGGAAACTGGTAAGAAGGGAAACAGAAAGGCTGAGGGAATCCTTCAGGCAGGCGGAAAAATGCGGATACCGGAAGTATATTATGTTTCTGCATT
>CAMLYL010000068.1 GCA_946491665.1 uncultured Lachnospiraceae bacterium
AGATACAAACGGCAGGAGGGATATGACGTTTATTTCCAGACCGGTACCGATGAGCACGGGCAGAAGATCGAGCTGAAGGCTCAGGAAGCGGGAATTTCCCCGAAAGAATATGTGGACAATGTGGCGGGAGAAGTAAAGCGGATCTGGGATCTGATGGGCGCCTCCTATGACAATTTTGTCCGGACTACAGATGAAGACCATGAGAAGCAGGTACAGAAGATTTTCAGAAAACTCTATGAGCAGGGCGACATTTATAAGGGTTATTATGAGGGAATGTACTGTACGCCCTGTGAATCTTTCTTTACCGAGTCTCAGCTGGTGGACGGCAAATGTCCTGACTGCGGCAGGGAAGTACAGCCGGCGAAGGAAGAGGCTTATTTCTTTAAGATGAGCAAATATGCGGATCGTCTGATTGAGCATATTAACACGCATCCGGAGTTTATCCAGCCGGTGTCCAGAAAGAATGAGATGATGAACAACTTCCTGCTTCCGGGCCTGCAGGATCTGTGTGTGTCCAGAACTTCTTTCAGCTGGGGAATTCCGGTTGACTTTGATCCGAAGCATGTGGTTTATGTGTGGCTGGACGCCCTGACCAACTATATTACAAAAATCGGCTATGATGCGGATGGAAATTCCTCTGACCTCTTTCAGAAAAATTGGCCGGCGGATCTGCATCTGATCGGTAAGGATATCATCCGGTTCCATACAATTTACTGGCCTATTTTCCTGATGGCTCTGGATCTTCCGCTGCCGAAGCAGGTATTCGGACATCCCTGGCTGCTTCAGGGCGACGGCAAGATGAGCAAGTCCAAGGGAAATGTACTCTATGCGGATGAGCTTGTGGATATGTTCGGCGTGGACGCGGTACGCTATTTCGTGCTTCATGAGATGCCTTTTGACAATGACGGCGTGATTTCATGGGAGCTTCTGGTGGAGCGGATCAACTCTGATCTGGCAAATACTCTGGGAAATCTGGTGAACCGCACCATTTCCATGAGCAACAAGTATTTCGGCGGAGCTGTCAACAGCCGGGGAGAGACAGATCCGGTGGATGAGCAGCTGAAAGCGGTTGTCTGCGGCACACGGGACAAAGTGGCAGCCAAGATGGCTGATCTGCGTGTGGCGGACGCGATTTCCGAAATTTTCGCATTATTTAAGAGATGCAACAAATATATTGACGAAACCATGCCCTGGGCTCTGGCAAAGGATGAGAACCAGAAAGCACGCCTGGAGACGGTTCTCTATAATCTGGTGGAAAGTATTACCATTGGCGCAAATCTTCTTTCTTCCTTTATGCCGGGAACCGCAGAAAAGATTCTGGAAATGCTCAATGCCGGGAAACGTGATTTTGATGATCTGGCCTCTTTCGGCTTCCGGGAGAATGGAATTGCGGTAACGGATGCGCCGGAGATTCTGTTTGAGCGTCTGAAGCTGGAGGATGTCATGAAAAAAGTAGAGGAACTGCATCCGTCTGTGCCGGAGGAGCCTGCAGCAGAGGAGAAGGAAGAAGATGTGATTGACATTGAACTCAAGGAAGAGATCACATTCGAGGATTTCGGGAAAATGCAGTTCCAGGTTGGCGAGATTATTGCCTGTGAGGAAGTGAAGAAGTCTAAAAAGCTGCTCTGTTCCCAGGTGAAGATCGGCAGCCAGGTGAAGCAGATTGTTTCCGGCATTAAGAAATATTATTCTCCGGAAGAGATGGTCGGCAAGAAGGTAATGGTTCTGGTGAATCTGAAGCCTGCGAAGCTGGCGGGCGTTCTCTCCGAGGGAATGATTCTGTGCGCGGAGGATGCGGAAGGAAATCTGGCTCTGATGACGCCTGAGAAGGAGATGCCTTCCGGAGCAGAGATCTGTTAAAAGACGGGTAAGATAATTATGATTTTTGATACACATGCTCATTATGATGATGAACAGTTTGATTCTGACAGGGACACACTTCTGGAGGGGATGCGTGACCATAACGTGGGGACGATTATCAATGTGGGAGCCTCTTTCCGGGGCTGTCAGGCCAGTGTCTCCCTGGCGGATCAGTATGATTTTATGTACGCGGCGGTGGGAATCCACCCGGATGAAATCGGATGTATGGATGAGTCCGTGCTTTCCTGGATGCGGGAGACTGCGGCTTCCCACCCGAAGGTGGTGGCCATCGGGGAGATCGGGCTGGACTATCACTGGGATGTGGAACCCAGGGAGGTGCAGAAAAAATGGTTTATCCGGCAGATGGAGCTGGCGCGGGAGCTGGGGCTTCCCATTGCCGTCCACAGCCGGGATGCGGCGAAGGATACCTTTGATCTCATTGCGGAATACGGAAAGGAGCTGTCCGGCGTGATTCACTGTTACTCCTATTCCCCGGAAATGGCGGCGGAATATGTGAAGATGGGGTATCATATCGGTCTGGGCGGCGTCGTGACCTTTAAGAATGCGAAAAAGGCCAAAGAAACAGCCGGGAAAATTCCGCTGGAGCGGATTGTGCTGGAGACGGACTGTCCCTACATGGCTCCGGTTCCTTTCCGGGGAAAACGGAATTGTTCCGCATACATTGATTATGTGGCGGATGAAATCGGCCGGATCAGGGGAATTTCCAAAGAAGAAGTGATTGCCGTGACGGAGCGGAATGCCAAGAGGCTGTTTACTATATCCTGATCTGCCGCGAGGCAGAGTGTCAGGAGCCTGAAATGGGAAAAGAACAGACTGTGAAAAAGGAGCAGAAAATGAGTGACAAAACACCGATTCCTTATCTGGGAACACCCCAGGCGACAACGGCGGTACTGGAAAAATATCATTTTGTTTTCCAGAAAAAATTCGGACAGAATTTTCTGATTGATCCCCGTGTGCTGGAGAAAATCATTGCGGCGGCGGAGATTACGAAAGATGATTTTGTGCTGGAGATCGGTCCCGGCATCGGCACCATGACCCAGTATCTCTGCGCCAGCGCCAGGGAAGTGGCGGCTGTGGAGATTGATAAAGCGCTGATTCCCATTCTGGAGGATACCCTGAAGGAATATGATAATGTTCAGATTATCAATGAGGATATCCTGAAGGTGGATATCGGGAAACTGGCCAGAGAAAAGAATCAGGGCCGTCCCATCAAGGTGGTGGCGAATCTTCCCTATTATATTACCACGCCGATTATTATGGGACTGCTGGAGAACCATGTGCCTTTTGAAACCATTACCATTATGGTGCAGAAAGAGGTGGCTGACCGGATGAAAACCGGCCCGGGCTCCAAGGACTACGGGGCGCTGTCGCTGGCTGTGCAGTATTATGTGAAGCCGGAGATTGTGGCAAATGTTCCGCCGAACTGCTTTATGCCGAGACCGAATGTGGGATCGGCGGTCATCCGTCTGACCAGGCACCGGGAGCCGGCGTTGGATGTCCGGGACGAAAAGCTGATGTTCCGGCTGATCCGGGCGTCTTTCAACCAGAGGAGAAAAACTCTGGTGAACGGATTGAAGAATTCTCCCGATCTGAATTTCTCCAGAGAGGAGATTGAGGCGGCAGTCACAGCCATCGGAAAGCCGCTGACCATACGGGGAGAGACGCTGACGCTGGAAGAGTTTGCCGCCCTGGCAAATGTATTTTCCGGGAAAAAGGAATGAAATAGAAAATGAGTCATAAGGTTTTACTATGAAAGAAAAAGTAAAATTTTATGGCTCTATTTTTATATTGATTGTTTTTATTCCATATCTGGTGACTGTATATCTTCATGGAAGCATCGGCGGACTGTTTTCCGGAAGTGGTGAGGACGAGCAGTTGGAACAGCAGGTGGTGGCACAGCTGGCGGCACAGATTCCGGCGGATTATGAAATGGAATGTCTGAAGGCTCAGGCTGTCATTGCCCGGACGAATCTGTACCGTGAGATGAATGAGACGGAAATCAATGAGTCCGCAGATAATACGGAAGAAAGTGTGTCTTCGGACTCCGGATGGTCTGAGGAGCAGATGCGCTCCGCCTGGGGAGAGGATTATGAAAGGAATCTGGAAAAGCTGGAAACGGCAGTCTCCGAAACAGAGGGGGAGATTCTGACTTATGACGGAGATCCCATTCAGGCGGCTTACCATACTGCCAGCAGCGGAAAGACGCGGAATGCGGAGGAGGTGCCGGGACAGGAAGAATATATTTATCTGCAGAGTGTGGAGAGTGAAGAAGATATACAGAAGGACGGATTTCTTTATATCGGTTATATGGAAAAAGAAGAATTTGCGGCAGCTCTGCAGCAGTTGTTTCCCGGAGAGACAGTGGATGCGGGACAGCTTCCGGGGGCTCTTCAGATTGTGGAGCGGGACAGCGCAGGGTACGTGACTCAGGTGCAGTATGGCGCTACGATTGCAAACGGGGAGGCGGTAAGATCTGTTCTGGGGCTGAATTCTGCCTGCTTTTATTTTTCAGAGCTGGAGGGCAAGATCCGGATTGTAACGAAAGGAATCGGGCATGGTCTGGGATTCAGCCAGTATGGAGCCGGGCAGAAAGCGGAAAGAGGATGGGATTATGAGGAACTGCTTTCCTTCTATTATCAGGATATAAAAATTCAGAGAATAAAATAAAGAAAAACGGCGGCAAAAAGAATAAGTTTTCTCCATTTGGCAAGACTACGAAATAAGAAAAAAGTTGTTGAGCTACAGAAAAGGGAATGGAGGAATCCCTCGAGAGGATACCTCCATGGGCAGAAACATGCCCCTGAAAGGAGGAAACATGAGCCGTAAACAAAATTATTCACGTTTTTCTATGAGAAAACAAAAATCATATCTGACCGTCGGGGTTGTTGCGCTGGCAGCGGTAATCGCCATGGCGGGAATCTATTATAAAAAGACAGTGGACAGGAAGGCGGAAGAGCAGGAAGCTGTTATCATGGCGGAGAGTGAGTGGACAGAGGATACCGAAGAGATGGATGAAACGGATTCTGAGGACACCGGAGCGGCAGAGACCAGTGCTGACAGTGACGGGACAGAGGGGGAAACCCGTTCTGAGGATACCGGTGCGGAGACTTCAGGAGAAACAGCGGAGGATCAGCAGAGCACAGTCAGTATTGTGGGAAATACAGACAGTACAACAGAGGCGGCGGCGCAGGAGACAGCGGAGCCGCTGCAGTTTTCCGAAGCGGACAGCCTGGACTGGCCGGTCAGCGGTGATGTCATTCTGAACTACAGTATGGATCAGACCGTTTATTTTGCTACTCTGGATCAGTATAAATATAATCCGGCGCTGGTCATCCAGAGCGATGTAAATACCAAAGTAATGGCAGCGGCGGACGGACAGGTTCTCAGCGTTGAAACTACGCCGGAAACCGGACAAACCATCTCCGTAGACATCGGAGGCGGATATCAGCTTATTTACGGTCAGCTCAAGGATATACAGTTCTCCCCCGGAGACAGAATCAGCCGCGGAGACCTTGTGGGATTCATCAGCGAACCGACTAAATACTACTCCGTGGAAGGCAGCAACCTCTACTTCCAGATGCTCAAAGACGGAGAACCCGCCAACCCTATGAACTATATGCAATAAAAGCGTTCTCCACAGATAACTGCTTGACATGCTGGCATGTCAAAGCAGTTATCTGTGAGAGAACCTCCCCGTCATGAGCAGGGAGGGCGGAGCCCGGAGTGCGAATGCCGGGGGAAGATGCGGAGCATCTGGCTTTTATTGAAGCAGAGAGAAGAGAAAAAGACATGCTTTTTTTTGCACCCATTGGAAAATCCTGAATATTTTGTAGTATAGAATGTTTTGCTGCCGTGAACGGGAGAAACGGTGATAATCTTTTCTTGATTCGTCAGGGAAATGCTGGTAAACTAAGTGAATTGACGGCCTGCGATCTATTACTTGCCGGAGCAGGAGATCTCATCTGGTGCAGGGAGTGTGATTGGGACGAAAGAAACAGTCGCACATTTTCACGCGGAAAATGGGTTTCTGATGTGAAAAGGAATGAGATACGAGAAGGAGCGGCCGTTTCAGATAGAGGATTCCCGATGGATGCATCATCGCCAGGAAATCACCGGCGGCACATAAGGCTGCCGGGTACATAAATGCAAGTTTTGAATCTGTGCAGGAGGCATGCCGTATGAATTTTACATATATACTGAAATGTGGAGACGGCAGTTTTTATACCGGTTGGACGAATGATATTGTCAAAAGACTGAATATGCACCGCAGCAGCAGGGGCGCCAGATACACCAGGGGACGGGGGCCGCTGGAACTGGTTTATCTGGAGGTATCTGACACCAGATCGGAGGCCATGCGCCGGGAGGCTTACATTAAGCGGATGACAAAGATTGAGAAGCTGGCAATGGTTCAGATGAGCGACTGGAAGGAGCATCTTGCAGAGTGGGGACTCCAGGATCTGAAGATTGAGTAAAAGAAAGAGGAGAAACACAGAATGTTATTTGAAGAATTAGAATTGGACCCGCGGATTCTGCGGGCAGTGAAGGAGATGGGATTTGAGGAGACGACGCCGATTCAGGCGCAGTCTATTCCTGCGGTCATGAGCGGCAGGGATGTGATCGGACAGGCCCAGACAGGAACCGGAAAGACCGCTTCCTTCGGAATACCTCTTCTTCACAAGGTAAATGCGGAAAAAAAGAAAACTCAGGCGATTATTCTCTGTCCTACGCGGGAGCTGGCGATTCAGGTGTCAAATGAGTTACATAATCTGGCAAAGTATATGCATGGCGTGCGGATTCTGCCGATTTACGGCGGGCAGGACATCAGCCGGCAGATCCGCTCTCTGAAAGGCGGCGTACAGATTATTGTGGGAACTCCGGGACGGGTGATGGATCATCTGCGTCGGAAAACGATCCGCTGTGATTATGTGGATACGATTGTGCTTGATGAAGCGGATGAAATGCTGAATATGGGCTTCCGGGAGGATATTGAGACCGTTCTGGAGTATCTTCCGGAGGAACATCAGACGGTGTTATTTTCCGCAACGATGCCGAAGGAAATTATGGATATTACCAAGCGGTATCAGAAGGATGCCGTCACCATTAAGGTAGTGAAAAAAGAGCTGACAGTAAAAAATATCGAGCAGTATTACTTCGATATCAGACGCAAAGACAAGCTGGATGTTCTGACCCGCCTGCTGGATGTGTATGATCCGAAGCTTTCCCTGATTTTCTGTAATACAAAGCATATGGTTGACGAACTGGCCAATGAGCTGCAGAACCGGGGCTATTTTGCGGAGGGGCTTCACGGAGATATGAAGCAGCAGCAGCGGGACCGGGTGATGAAGAATTTCCGCAGCGGAAAGACTGAGATTCTGGTGGCGACAGATGTGGCCGCCCGCGGAATTGATGTGGATGATGTGGAAGTGGTATTTAACTATGACCTGCCCCAGGATGATGAATATTATGTTCACCGGATCGGAAGAACCGGACGGGCCGGAAGAACCGGAAAAGCTTTTTCTTTTGTGAAGGGAAAAGAGGTCTATAAGCTGAAAGAGATTATGCGTTACTGTAAGACCAGGATTTACGCGCAGCCCATTCCCACCAAGCAGGATGTGGAAGAAGCCAGATGCGACAAAATTATGGAGCAGCTGGATCAGATCATCGAGGAAGTGGATCTGACGAAGATGGTGAATCTGCTGGAGGCACAGATTAACAACGGCGACTACACGGCCATGGATCTGGCGGCAGCTTTTCTGTATCAGGCTCTTGGAAAGGCTGATCAGGACAGAGGCCGTCAGGAGGAGTTCAGCTTTGCGGATACCGGGGCGGGAGAGGAAGGAATGGTCCGGCTCTTTGTGAATATCGGCAAAAAGCAGCATGTGCGCCCGGGGGATATTCTGGGAGCGGTGGCCGGTGAATCCGGCATGCCCGGCGATCTGGTAGGAGCGATCGACATGTACGACAGCTACACCTTTGTGGAGGTTCCCAGAGAATACGGTATGGCAGTACTTCAGGCCATGAAGCATGCAAAGATCAAGGGGAGATCTGTTAATGTGGAGCCGGCAAATGCCAAATAGAGGGGGAATCTGAAAACGAAAGGCTGACAGACATCAGGTGAAGGAGAAGAGAAGCAGAAAAATTATACCGGCAGTATGGTCTGCCGCACTGGGCTGTATGATTTGCGCAGGCGGCATCCGTACTGCTTTTTCTTTTTGGGAGAATCTGGAAAGAACATGGAAACACACAGAAGTGGTCTGGAAAGATGAGGAGAGAATATGGAAATCTCCGGAATCTCAGAAAAGGGAATCTGACTGTCTGTGGAGCGATGGGGGAGAGCAGACGGAACATGCGCAGAGGGAGCAGGGAAAGGAAATCTCAGTCCCGATCTGGAAGGCAACCGCCTTTCAGGAGGCAGACACAGTGCCGGAGACGTCTGATGACTATCGGTATGAAGAAGCATTTGAACAGGTGCTCTCCGCATATGGTCAATTTGAGAATTTGTATTGTGAGGATTACAGTACGGCGATCCCGGGCCTGGAAAATACCAGCTTTATTTCCGATGCTACAGATCAGATGGTTCCGCAGGGAATCTGTATCGCAGAAGATTATATGCTGATTACGGCCTATGATAAAGCCGGGGAGGAAAATTCTGTGATTTATGTGCTGTCCAATCAGGATCCGGCGGATCGGCGGCTCCTGACAACGCTGGTACTCCCGGATCAGAATCATGTGGGCGGAATAACCTGCGATGGGAGCCGCGTCTGGATTGCGAAAAGCACGACAAAATATCTCAGCATGATTACCTGCGAACGGATCCGTGACGCCGTTTCATCAGGTCAGGAGACTGTATTTCTGGGGAAATACGATGCGAACCTGTACTGCGGAGTGACGGCTTCCTTTATCAGCTACCAGGATCAGAGACTCTGGGTGGGAACCAGCCAGTCGTTTTTTTCGAAACAGGGGGAACTGAATGTATTCCGCATGCTGGAGGATGAAAAGCATCTGCGCCTGGTCCGGCAGTTTACGATGGAGATTCCCAGTCATGCCCAGGGAATTTCCTTTTTGGATGAAGGCGATAAAACATATCTGCTTCTGAATGCATCCCATGGGCGCTTCCGGGATTCAGAACTCTATGTATATGAGCAGTATATCAATGATGAGCGAGTGGTCCTGCAGGGAACGCTTCGGTATACATTTCCGCCTATGGTGGAAGAACTGGTCTGCGACGGAGCCTATACGTATTGTCTGTTTGAATCTGCGGCCACCTGTTACAGTACGGTCAGCGGCATGAAGTGCCGGTATCCGGTGGACCGGGTGTGCGCGCTGGATAACCGGCTTCTGGTGGAGGGGTGAAAGGAAAATGAGCATTGACAGCAGGTATATAATGTAAAGAGCAGAAATACTGAAAGAAAACGCAGAAAAACTGCAGAGAAAACGGAGGCGGCAATGAGAACCAATATTGATCTGAATACATGGAACAGAGGATATCTGTTCCGGTCGTATCTGGGAACCGATTTTCCCTATATTAATATCGGCTGCGATCTGAATATCACAAAGCTTTACCGTTATGTAAAAGAAGAAGGACTGTCTCTCTACTTTTCCATGATTTATGCGGCCACAGAGATTGCGGATGAGATTGAGAATTTCCGGTATCGTTTTGAAGGGGAGCAGCCCTTTGTGATTGACCACAATACAGCTTTTGCCACCCATATGAATCCCGGAGATGAACTGTTTACCATGGTGGAATGTGACCGGTATCCGACACTGCGGGAATTTGCGAAAAAGAACCGGGAAAAGGCCGGGATTTCTCTTCCGGAGAGCGGGCTGGCGCAGATGAAGGGCAGAATGGATCTCATTAACTTTACCTGCATTCCCTGGGTTCACTATACGCATTTTGTGCGGACGATCAGGACAGACGGAGTGGACTGCAATCCGAAAATGAGCATGGGAAAATACATAAAAAAGGACGGGGAAGTGCTGATTCCCTTTTCCTCTCAGACCCATCACGGACTGACAGACGGATATCATGTGGGAAAGTTCTTTGAGCGGCTGGAAGAATATCTGCAGGATGAAGGCTGGAAATAGATTTGAATCAGTTTAAAAATGAAAAGGGCTTCCTGATTCTTTTTGTCATCAGGAGCCCTTTCATGCTGATCCGCATGGGACCGCATTTTTGTAATGTTCAGGAGTAATCTTACTCCTCCTCAAACATGTCTTTGCCAAGACCGCAGGTCGGGCAAACCCAATCCTCCGGAACGTCTTCCCAGGCTGTGCCGGGCGCAATGCCGTTATCCGGATCACCTGCTGCGGGGTCATATACATATCCACAAGGACAAACATATTTCTTCATGAATTCCTGTCTCCTTTCTTTTCGATGTCTTTATCTTAGCATAAGTAGGTTTCCCTTACAACAGGAAATTTACTCCTGGTGTTCTCTGCGGAAAGTTCGTGCGGACATACCGGTTTCTTTCTTAAATATCCGGCAGAAATAATTATAGTCTGTGAAGCCGCATTGTTCCGAGATGACGGAAACCGGCAGCACGGTCTCACGCAGCAGCTTCTCTGCCTGGGCGATGCGCAGTGATTTTATGTGTCTGGCAACACTGCAGTGAAGAAACTGGTCAGTATATTCATAAAGTTTTCGGCGGCTGATATTCAAATCGCTGCAGAGAGTGTCAACGGTCAGATCGCCTGAGAGATGGGCGAGAATATAATCGTTGAGCGTTTTTTCGAAGTTTTTCCGCTGAACAGAGATCAGATTTTTATAAAGTATGTAGGAAATACTGGATTCCATGATCCTGGCTGCGGCCTGAATCTGAGAGTCTGAAAGAAGCGGAATTTCCGCCAGTGTATCCTCACAGTCCATATCAGAGAGTCCTGTCTGAAGCAGTGATTTCTGAACCTGTTTTTTCAGTTCGGTTCGGGAAGAAGCGTTGGATACCTGGCCCAGCATCAGATAGCCGATGACGGTTCCGTCTGTAATAATGGGCGCTGTCGCCTCAATCAGGCCGGCATGGCAGGTGTAAATTACGCACTCGCCTGATTTTCTGGAAGCCTCGAAAGAGGAAAGATCTGAACAGCGGCACTGCGCCCTTCCTCTGGCAGAACTGTAAATCTTCCGGCAGAAGCGATTGTCTTCGGAAGGATAATGAGCCACAGGATTATATTCATTATCGTATAGAGAAAACATCATCCCGGTTAAAGTATGGAAATTTTTCAGAAGTTTTGTCAATTCCTCGGTATTGTATTTCAGGGTTGCCATAAAATTCTCCTCCGCAATTAATTATACATGAAAAAAGAGAAAAAGGCGATACGAATTTACAGTATTTGAAATGAAAATGACTATCTTTCCCGGAGCGTATGAAGTATACTGAACAGGAAAAATGTTTTAACGAAAGGGGGATCTGAGAATGAAAAAAGAAGTAACCGTAGATATGACAAAAGGGAGAATTGCGCCGCAGATTTTAAAATTTGCCATGCCGGTTCTGCTGGGGCTGATTTTTCAGCGGATTTACAATTTCGCAGATTCCTGGATTGTAGGACATTTCCTGGGCGATAATGCTCTGGCCGCCGTCAGTGTGGCAGGGGTGGGAATGTATCTGGTTTTTTCTGTAATTATCGGACTGACTACCGGTGTGACGGTGGTAATGTCTCAGTATTATGGAGCAAAGCAGGAGGATAAAGTAGTTGAGACATTTTTCTCCTCTATATATATTGCGCTGGCTATGACTGTTATTGTGACGGTGGCGGGAGTGCTGCTGTCAAGGCCTCTTCTGATTCTTTTGCAGACACCGGATGAGGTTTTGAATGAGGCGGTCTGGTATCTGCAGCTGATCTGTGCCGGATCTGTCGGCACGATGCTGTATAACTGGATCTCTTCAGTCCTTCGATCCCTGGGAAATTCTGTTGTGCCATTGATTTTCCTGGGGATTTCCAGCGCTTTAAATGTGGCGCTGGATATTCTTCTGGTTGCGGTCATTCCCCTGGGAGTTGGCGGTGCGGCGATCGCTACGGTTCTGGCCCAGCTCATTTCCGGCGGGGCATGTCTCGTGTACGCATGGAAGATTCTTCCCATGCTGCGGTTTCGGAGATCGAAAATGAAATTGAACAGATATATAGGAAAGCAGATGCTGGTCTATGGTCTTCCGGCAGCTCTGCAGATGAGTATCATATCCATTTCTGATATGACGCTGCAGGCAGTGGTTAATACATATGGGACGACTCTGGTGGTAGCGTATGGAGTCTGTGTCAAGGTGGAAGGTCTGGGGATGCAGGTAGGAGATGCGCTGGGAACAGCTTTGGGGACTTTTACCGGACAGAATACCGGAGCGAAAAATATATCCCGTATCAGGGCCGGATTTCGTACAACTTTCGGTTTGAATGCCATTGGATACGCAGTTGTGTCTCCTGTGATTTTTATTTTTGCCCCATGGATTATGCGTCTTTTTACAGATAATACGGAAGCCATTGGATATGGTGTGGAGTATATGAGAATTTTTGCGCCCTGTCTGATCGGAGTGGGAATTTTAACATTGTTTCATAACCTGCTGCGGGCCGTGGGAGATGTGCGGATGACGATCTGGATGGGAGTCAGTGAGGTCATTACAAGAATCGGTTTTGCATTTTTATTTTCCTGGCTCTGGGGGTATCATGGTCTGTGGTTCGTTTCGCCGATTACCTGGTGGTGCGCGGCCGGCGTGGGCGGTCTGCGGTATATAAGCGGCGTCTGGCAGAGAAAGATACAGGGAAGACAGGAGAACGCAGAGAATATGTGAAAATAAAGGAGGGACAGGTGATATACCTGTCCCCCTTGCTGTGTAAACAATTCTTAGCCGAAGTATCTCTTCAGAAGACCTGCGAATGCTTTTCCGTGACGAGCCTCGTCTCTTGCCATCTCATGAACGGTGTCATGGATTGCGTCAAGGTTTGCAGCTTTCGCACGTTTTGCAAGATCAAACTTACCTGCAGTCGCGCCGTTCTCAGCAGCTACGCGCATCTCAAGATTCTTCTTGGTGCTGTCGGTAACAACTTCGCCAAGCAGCTCAGCAAATTTTGCTGCATGCTCGGCCTCTTCATAAGCTGCTTTCTCCCAGTAAAGACCGATCTCCGGATAACCCTCTCTGTGAGCAACGCGGGCCATAGCCAGATACATACCAACCTCAGAGCACTCGCCCTCGAAGTTTGCTCTCAGATCAGCAAGGATATCTTCGCTGACACCCTGAGCAACGCCTACAACATGCTCAGCAGCCCATGTCATATCATCAGCCTGCTCGGTGAACTTGTCAGCCGGTGCTTTACAGATCGGGCAGAACTCCGGCGCTGCGTCTCCTTCATAAACATAGCCACATACAGAACATACAAATTTTTTCATGATTTTGATTTCCTTTCTTTTAAAATTCATTTGATATATAAAATCAGTTGAAGCACAACTGGATTTCACGATGCTTCCGTGTTTAAATTCATGCAGTTGGGACAGAGTCCATGAAACAGAATGGAGTGTCCTTCTATTTTTCCTGCAAATGCTTTTCCGGCGGTCTCATCGAGATAACTGATGTCCTCCATGTCCAGATCGATGACACAGCCGCATCGGCTGCAGTGGAAATGAACGTGAGGATCGATCCGGGCGTCAAACCGGTCGGGGCCGTCAGGGGTGGAAATCTTCCGAATCTCACCGATATCTGCTAACAAAGATAAATTTCGATAAACAGTAGCAAGGCTGATTCGTGGGAAATCCTTACGGATATTCATATAAACAGTTTCAGCTGTCGGATGATCCTGACGGGTCATTAGAAAATCCTGAATACAGTCACGCTGTTTGCTGTGTTTAATCATAGTTAGCCTTTCTTAAAAATGATAATGATTATTACTTTTAAGATTATTATATCTCTTTTTTCTGAAATGTCAATATTAATATCAGGAATTTTTTATTTTTTTATTCATACTATATTAGGGAAAATAAAACTGATGTGTCTGCGTTTCTGCATGGTGCCGGCGCATCGGAATATCGCGGGAGGTGTGCCATGCCATCCTACAGACGTTTTGTTACATATCTGTTTCAGTATGAAGATCAGGTAAAAACCAGGAACTGCGGGTTTGCCAAAGTAGAGGTGCGGCAGGGACAGTGCAGGATGGAACTTCAGGTGAAGGGGGTTCCCGACGGAACGGAAAAAGTATATTTGTTTACAGGACAGAAAAATGAAATCTACGGGGTTTATGTCGGAGAACTTCAGATTCAGAACGGAGCGGGAGCGAAGAGTTTTGTGTTTTCTACAGACCCGGTGGGGGATACGCCCTGGAGAATAGATGATATGAAAGGGATTTATCTGGAAGAGGAAGGAGGAAAATTTGCCGCCAGCCAGTGGGAGGACGAGGAAGTAGACTGGGGGAGCTTCCGGGTATATGACAGGCAGGACGGGGATCCGGCGTCTCAGAAAAATACAGGCGGAGACAGACCGGAGGGATTACAGCAGACGAAGGAAAGGACTGCGGACGCTCCGGTATCAGAACCGGCGGAGCGGCGGGAAGAGATTGGCGGGGAAGAAACACGGACCGAGATTCATGCCACGCAGACTCTGGCAGCGGTCAGGGAATCTGAGCCTTCGGCAGAAACTCCGGTTTCTTCCTATGTAAGTACCTGGGAAAAACAGTGGAAAAGATTTTCGGCGGCGCATCCGGTTTTCTGCCCTTTTGATGAGGAAGGGGAGATTTTTGCTGTGAAAATGGATCTGCGGGATTTCAAGATTCTTCCCAGGCAGTATCTGCCGCTGGCAAATAACAGTTTTCTGCTTCACGGTTATTTTAATTACAAATACCTTCTGTTTGGATATATGGAAGGAGAGCCCCGAAAATGGTTTCTGGGAGTTCCGGGGATTTTTCAGAATCAGGAGCAGCTTCTGGCCGGGCTTTTCGGATTCGGGGAGTTTCGGACAAAACATGTTACAAAACAGAAAACGGGTGAGTTCGGATACTGGTACAGGTATCTGGAGCTGTAAAAAGTGTGAGCAGGATTTGGGCAATGTCCGTCATCGGATATAATTTGGGGATGGAACAGGAAACGTCTGATATGGTATACTTGAGAAAAATAAAGCTGAGAGCAGGATAAGAATATTATGATGGAACAGCAGGAAAAATATATGAAACAGGCGATCCGGCAGGCGAAAAGAGCCTATGCCCTGGGGGAAGTCCCTATTGGCTGTGTGATTGTGTATGAAGACAAAATTATTGCCAGGGGATATAACAGGCGGAATACAGATAAAAATACACTGTCTCACGCCGAGATCACGGCGATTCGCCGGGCCAGCAAAAAACTGGGTGACTGGAGACTGGAGGGGTGTACGATGTATGTGACGCTGGAACCCTGTCAGATGTGTGCGGGCGCTCTGGTGCAGGCCCGGATTGACAAAGTGGTGATCGGCTGTATGAATCCAAAAGCCGGATGCGCCGGATCTGTCCTGAATCTCCTGCAGATGGCGGAATTCAATCATCAGGTAGAGGTGGAACGGGGAGTCTGCCGGGAAGAATGTTCGGGAATTTTAAAGCAGTTTTTTCGTGAATTGAGGGAAAGGAATAAATTAGAGAAACTGCAGAAAATGGAAAAAAGTTCTGACTTTGTTCATTGAAAATTAATAAAGGAAAGCTGTTCACAGTACAGGGAATTGTGGTATACTAAACACGATAGGCTATACCTTGGAAAATACAGGAGGAAATGTCTTTTTTATGATGAAAGAACAGGGATCCGAAAAGCAGAACAGGACAGACGGGGGACGGTTGAAGACGGGAAAGAGTGCATGGGATATTCGTCCGTATCTGGCTATCGGGCTGACCGCTGTCCTGGTAGTGCTGGTTTGTCTCGCAATTTTCTTTTTTATCTATCGGTTTCAGGGATTCTCAGACGGAATTTCGCAGATACTCGGCAGTATACAGGCTGTTATTATAGGTTTTATTCTTGCCTATCTGCTGAATCCGGTTATGAGGTTTTTCGAGCGGATATATAAAAAGAAATTATTGACAAAACTCGGGAAACTAAAGAACCCTCTGCGTTTTATTCGGGGACTGTCTGTGGCTACTGCCATGGTGGTATTTCTGGCGGTTGTTTTTGTTCTGTTAATGATGCTGGTGCCCCAGCTGGTGACCAGTATTCAGGAGCTGGTGCTTACCATGGGCGAAAAAATGGATGCTCTGACCTCCTGGGTTCAGCGCCTGGTGAATAACAGCCAGCTGGAGGGACAGATTGAGAAGCTGACACAGGAAGGATTTGCATATCTGGAGAACTGGCTCAAGGAGCGGATTTTAAATAACGGCGATGATATGATTGCCCAGCTTACGACCGGTGTCGTTAATGTGGTTAAGTCGATTTTCAATATTATCGTTGGCCTGATTGTGGCAGTATATGTTCTGATGACAAAGGAGCGTTTTGTAGGACAGGCCAAGAAGATCATTTATGCAATATTCCGTCCGAAGGCAGGCAACGTAATCATGGAAGTCTGCCGGAAAGCCGACGAGGTCTTTATCGGATATTTTCTGGGATATATCATTGACTCGCTCATTGTAGGCTGCATCTGTTTTGTGGGTATGAGTATTATCGGACTTCCCTATGCACCGCTGATCAGTGTTGTAGTGGGAGTGACCAATATTATTCCGTATTTCGGTCCCTATATCGGAGCAATCCCCAGTGCGATCCTGATTTTCCTGGTGAATCCGATTCAGGCGGTATATTTCCTGATCATGATTCTGGTGATTCAGCAGGTAGACGGAAATATCATTGCGCCCAAGATTCTGGGCAACTCCACAGGCTTATCGCCGTTCTGGGTGGTGTTTGCGATTCTGCTGATGGGAGGCTGTTTCGGCATTGTCGGCATGATTTTCGGCGTGCCGGTATTTGCGATGATTTACTACCTTGTAAAGCGTGTGGTGGATCATTTCCTGAGACGGAAGAAGCTTCCGACAGACACGAAAATATTTACAAATCTGGATTGTGTGGATCCGGATACAAATGAAGTAAAGGAGCGGACAGAAGAAAAAACAGTTCTGCGGTCCGTAAAACAAAATAAAGATGACAAAGAAGAAAAATAACAGTACGGATGAGGTGACACAGTGGATAAATACGAGTATCAATTAAAATTGGATCAATTGAAAAATCTCGTGGCTGCCGGGGACTATGAGACGGCTGCGGAGATCGCGAATTCCATTAACTGGAAAAAAGTGCGCAATTCCAAGACCCTGACCATGGTGGCAGAAGTCTATGAGGAACTGGGTCAGTACGATGCCTGCAGAGATGTTCTTTTGCAGGCTTATGATCATTCTTCCATTGGGAGAAATATTGTCAGTCGTCTGGCGGAGGTGGCGATCAAAGCGAAAAATGTGGCGGAGGCCGAAGAGTATTATAACGAATTTCTTGAGATTGCGCCCCGGGACAACCGCCGGTATGTGCTTGCTTATAAAATCAGCTGCCTGAAGGATGCGCCGCTGACGGACCGCATTGCTATTCTGGAGGAACTGAAGGAGAAGGAATATACGGAGATCTGGGCTTATGAACTTGCTGCCCTCTACAGCCAGGCTAATATGAGGGAGAAGTGCGTAGAGACCTGTGATGAACTGATTCTCTGGTTTGGAGAAGGAGAATATGTTGAAAAAGCGCTTGATTTAAAGAGAAGTTTTCAGCCTCTGACACCTGCACAGGAGAAAAAGTATCAGAAGTTCCGTTCCCAGAAAGGAATTGTGGAGATTAATATTCCCAAGAAGGTTGAGGCAAAGATTTCACAGGAAAGCGGCCTTCCGGAGATTACGGTAACTGCCAGCAAGTTTAATACACAGAATCTTCAGGAGGAACTGGCCAAGAGCATGAGGCAGATTGTGAATGCTACGGAAAAAGAGACGGTCAGTGACACCATGGAGAACATAAAAAAAATTGTTAACGATATTCCATATCTGAACGGTGATCCCGGGAAGGAAGAGGTACCGGTATTTAACAAAGAAAAGATTAATGAAAAAGTTGATGAGTCTCTGAAAGCAGATTTCCGTGAACTGCTGGAGGAGGAATCTGACGGGCAGATCAGTCTTCAGATTCCGGAGAGCAGGATCGGAGAACAGCAGGTGGCGGGTCAGATGAGTATAGAGGAAGTTCTGACTGAGTGGGAAAAGACAAAGCGGGCAGCAGAAGCA
>CAMLYL010000069.1 GCA_946491665.1 uncultured Lachnospiraceae bacterium
AGCCGGATTTTGAAGTGTCGGAAAATACAATTAAGATTGTACTCCCGGTTTTTGAAAAAAACCTGAATCTAACGGAAGACGAAAGAAAAATATACAATATTTTAAGCAAGACAATGTTAAAATCAATCAGCGAAATTGCGCCTCACGCTCCGTTTGGCAAATCAAAGACGACACAGTTATTGAAAGAAATGAGCAAAAAAGGCGTTGTGAAAATTGAAGGCAGGGGAAGAGGTACTAGGTATGTGATAAAATAACCACGATGACAAAGAGCAGGAGTTGCAGAAAGATGGCGCCTCTAATCTTAGTAACATACGTTACTTTTGAGGGGATACAAAACAGGAAAAAGAAATAGAAATTTCACAGGTATAAGATAAAATGATTAATTTACGAGAAAAAGAAACAAGAGAAATAATTCAGCTATATAGCATGGCTATAAACGAATTAAAACGCTGTAAAGTTATTTAGAACAAATAATGTAGTTGGAGAACTCGGGGATTGGAATACATTCCTGATGAATAAGCGCTGGCATAGTAGAATGCATGGAATTTATCTTTAACAGAGCAAGTTCGTCAACAGTTTAAAAATGTATACGAAAAACAAGAGTAACTAATTTGACCGTGAATCTGTGTAGATTTACGAAGAATAGCGTAGGTTTGGGGCAAAACATAAAAATTGAAAAAAGCGCCGGCAAGCCCGTGATCCATGACAATCGAAATTTTAATGTTCGATTGTATCAAGGCTTGAAGACTTTTAAGACACTCTCCGGGTATCCCTTACGCGTTGAAGAACAGCGCAAAAAAAGGAAAGGATATAAAAGATATGATAAAAATACTATTCATCTGCCACGGCAACATCTGCCGCAGCACCATGGCCCAGTCCGTTTTTACATACCTGGCGGAGCAATCCGGCATGGCGGACGCATTTTATATTGACTCCGCGGCCACCAGCCGGGAGGAGATCGGCAATCCGCCCCATTACGGAACAAGGCGGAAGCTGGCGGAGGAGGGAGTTCCTCTGATCCCCCATCATGCCCGTCAGATGACCCGGAAGGATTATCTGGAGTTTGATTATCTGATTGGGATGGACAGTGCAAATATCCGCAATATGGAGCGGATTGCGGGCGGAGATCCCCGGAATAAGATTTATAAGATGCTGGAGTTTGCCGGCAGCAGCCAGGATGTGGCAGACCCATGGTACACAGGAGACTTTGAGGCGACCTGGCGGGATGTAATGGCTGGCTGCAGCGGCCTTCTTGAAAAGCTGCGCAGAGACGGAAGAATATAAGCTTCGGGAGCGAAAAACAATTTGCAGGAGGAGAGGGACAATATGCAGGAATTTCATTTTTATCTGCCGACAGAAATTATCTTCGGAAAAGATAAGGAACTTCAGACAGGCAGGGAAGTCAGCAGACATGGCAGCAAAAGAGTTCTGCTGGTCTATGGAGGCAGGAGTGCCGAAAAGAGCGGTCTGCTTGACAGAATCAGAAAATCTCTGGAGGAAGAGCGGATTTTCTATGCGGAGTGGGGCGGTGTTCAGCCGAATCCCAGACTGAACCATGCTCAGGCGGGAACCGATCTTGCGGTTCGGGAAAATGTGGATTTTATTCTGGCAGTGGGAGGCGGCAGCGTCATTGATACGGCAAAAGCCATTTCCCATGGGGCGGCGAATCCCGGCGCGAAGCTCTGGGATATCTGGACGGGAAAAGTAAAGCTTACGAAGTCCCTTCCGGTGGGAGTGATTCTCACCATTGCGGCGGCCGGAAGCGAGACCAGTGATTCCGCGGTTCTTACGAATACGGAAATCGGGAAAAAAGCGGGGCTCAGTACACCCCTGAACCGGCCGGTTTTTGCAGTGATGAATCCGGAGCTGACCTATACGCTTCCGCCGTACCAGATTGCCTGCGGGATTGCGGATATTATGATGCATACGCTGGAGCGGTATTTTATTCCGGACCAGAAGAATCAGATGACCGATGAGATTGCGGAGGGCCTGCTTCGTACCGTAATCAAAAATGGCAGAACGGCCATGAAGGATTCGCATGATTACGACGCCATGAGTGAAATCATGTGGTGCGGCAGTCTGTCTCATAACGACCTGACAGGTCTGGGACGGCCGAAGGATTTTTCGGTGCATAAGCTGGGACATGCTCTGGGAGCGAGATTTGACTGTGCACATGGAGCGTCTCTCACAGCTGTCTGGGGATCCTGGGCGGAGTATGTTTATAAAAATGATATAAAACGTTTCTGCCATTATGGCGAAAAGGTTTTCGGCCTGGACGGGGAAGTGTGTGAGCAGAACGCCAGGGCAGCTATTCAGGCAACGACAGATTATTTCAGAGAGATCGGTATGCCTGTGAGTTTGTCAGAACTCGGAATTGGCATTCAGGAGGAGGGGGTTCTGCGGGAACTGGCGCAGGACGCAACCAGGGGAGATTCGGTAGAACTGTCCTTTATCCGGAAGCTGAAGGCGGAGGATGTTTATCAGATTTTCAGAATGGCAAATCATTGATGCGCAGGCGTCATGAATCGGATGGGGCTGTGGCCGGATTGGTCAATAGCCCCTTATTTTCTTGGCAGCGGAAAAAATTTCAAAAAAATTAGCACTCGATGTTGACGAGTGCTAATAATTGTGCTATAACAATACTTAAGGCAAGGTGTTATAGATAAAATAGAACACTAAGTCTGTTAAATATAGATGGAAAGCTTTTACCAGAAAGGGGGAGCGTTTTATGAACATTCAGAAATTTACACAGAAATCAATGCAGGCGATTCAGGACTGTGAAAAGCTGGCATACGAGTACGGCAATCAGGAGATTGAGCAGGAGCATCTGCTGGTGGCTCTGCTTCGTCAGGATGACGGCCTGATTCCAAAGCTCATTGAGAAGATGGAGATTAATAAACAGCATTTTATGGACAATGCCGAGCGTCATCTGGCAAAACGGGTGAAGGTTTCCGGCGGACAGATTTATATCGGCCAGATGCTGAACAAGGTGCTGATCACTGCCGAGGATGAGGCAAAACAGATGGGTGACGAATATGTTTCCGTAGAGCATCTGTTCCTGTCTATGATCCATTATCCCAATCCGGCCATCAAGGAGATTTTTAAAGAGTACGGTATTACCAGAGACCGTTTCCTGCAGGTGCTCTCCACTGTGCGGGGGAATCAGAGGGTGACTTCGGATAATCCGGAAGAAACCTATGATACTCTGGAGAAATACGGATATGACATGGTAGAGCGCGCACGGGATCAGAAGCTGGATCCGGTGATCGGACGTGACAGCGAGATCCGGAACGTAGTACGTATTCTTTCACGTAAGACAAAGAATAACCCGGTCCTGATTGGTGAGCCCGGTGTCGGTAAGACTGCCGTGGTAGAAGGGCTGGCTCAGAGGATTGTCCGGGGCGACGTGCCGGAGAGCCTGAAGGATAAGAAGCTGTTTGCCCTGGATATGGGAGCGCTGCTTGCCGGTGCAAAATACAGAGGTGAGTTTGAGGAGCGTCTGAAAGCTGTCCTGGATGAAGTGAAGAGCAGCGACGGACAGATCATTCTGTTTATTGATGAGCTGCATACCATTGTCGGCGCGGGAAAGACCGATGGAGCTATGGATGCCGGCAATATGTTGAAGCCCATGCTGGCCAGAGGTGAACTGCACTGTATCGGCGCTACTACTCTGGATGAGTACAGAGAGTATATTGAAAAAGACGCGGCGCTGGAGCGTCGTTTCCAGCCGGTTATGGTGGATGAGCCTACGGTGGAGGATACGATCTCTATCCTGCGTGGACTGAAAGAGCGGTACGAGGTATTCCACGGCGTAAAGATTACTGACGGCGCGCTGGTTTCCGCCGCAGTTCTCTCCAATCGTTATATTTCCGACCGTTTCCTGCCGGATAAGGCCATTGATCTGGTGGATGAGGCCTGCGCTCTGATCAAGACGGAGCTGAATTCCATGCCGACAGAGCTGGATGAGCTGAACCGCCGTGTGATGCAGCTGGAGATTGAGGAGACTGCTCTGAAGAAGGAAGAGGATAACCTGAGCAGGGAGCGTCTGGAAAATCTGCAGAAGGAACTGGCTGAACTGAGGGAAGAGTTTACCGCGAAAAAGGCACAGTGGGATAATGAAAAGAATGCTGTGGAAAAGGTGCAGAAGCTTCGTGAAGAAATTGAGGCAACCAACAAGGAGATTCAGATTGCTCAGCAAAATTACGATCTGAATAGAGCGGCGGAGCTGCAGTACGGCAAACTGCCCGAGCTGAAGAAGCAGCTGGAGCATGAAGAAGAAATTGTGAAGAACAAGGATATGTCCCTGGTTCATGAAAATGTCAGCGAGGATGAGATCGCGAAGATTGTTTCCCGGTGGACCGGTATTCCGGTAACCAAGCTGACAGAGAGTGAAAGAAATAAGACGCTGCATCTGGACGAAGAGCTGCATAAACGTGTGATCGGCCAGGATGAGGGCGTGACCAAGGTGACGGAGGCAATTATCCGTTCCAAAGCCGGAATCAAGGATCCCAGCAAACCCATCGGTTCCTTCCTGTTCCTTGGGCCTACCGGCGTAGGTAAGACAGAGCTGGCCAAGGCGCTGGCAGAGAGTCTGTTTGATGATGAATCCAATATGGTCCGGCTTGATATGAGTGAATACATGGAGAAGTATTCCGTATCCCGCCTGATCGGAGCGCCTCCGGGATATGTGGGATATGATGAGGGCGGCCAGCTGACAGAGGCAGTCCGCCGGAAACCTTATTCCGTTGTTCTGTTTGATGAGGTGGAAAAAGCCCATCCCGATGTGTTCAATGTGCTGCTGCAGGTGCTGGATGACGGACGGATTACCGATTCTCAGGGGCGTACTGTGGACTTTAAGAACACGATTATCATCATGACTTCCAATCTGGGATCTGCTCATCTGCTGGCAGGCATTGATGATAACGGTGAGATTAATCCGGAAGCGGAAGAGCTGGTGATGAATGAACTGCGGGGCAATTTCAGACCGGAGTTCCTGAACCGGCTGGATGAGATCATTATGTTCAAACCGCTGACCAAGGATAACATTGCAGACATTATCCGGCTGCTGATGAACCAGCTGAATAAGCGTCTGGAGGATCGGGAGATTTCGGTGGAGCTGACTCCCGCGGCGGAGCAGTTTATCGTGGATCACGGTTATGATCCGGTATACGGTGCAAGGCCGCTGAAACGTTTCCTGCAGAAACATGTGGAGACTCTTTCAGCAAAACTGATTCTGGCGGATAAAGTACAGCCAAAGGATGTTATACTGATTGATGTGGAAGAGGGACGTCTGACTGCGGGAGTGAAGTAAGTGTGCCCGGGCGGATGATACCTGAAGACAGGGAGGATGCTTCCCCATTCTGAGAAAAGGATGGGGATGTGTCCTCCCTGTTTGCGCATGAGGAGTGAAATTGATGTGAACAGAAACTACCGGAAAAATAACCGGGAACTTAAGGGAATTAGATATAGATAATCACAGATTGGTGTGCTATACTGAGAAACAGAAATAATGAAAAGCAAAAGAGGATACGAAAAGATGAAGGGGTTCGATAACGAAAAATATTTAAAAATTCAGTCTGAGCATATCAAAGAGCGGATGAGCCATTTCGGGGACAAGCTGTATTTGGAGTTCGGCGGCAAGCTGTTTGATGATTATCATGCTTCCCGGGTACTCCCGGGCTTTCAGCCGGACAGTAAGCTGCAGATGCTGCTTTCCCTGGCGGACATAGCGGAGATTGTCATTGTTATCAGTGCGGAGGATATTGTGAAGAATAAGGTCCGGGGTGATCTTGGAATTACTTATGATATTGATGTGCTCCGGCTGATCAGTGAGTTTGAAAAGAAGGGACTGTATGTTTCCAGCGTGGTGATCACTCATTTTGAGGGACAGACAGGAGCCGTACGTTTTCAGGAACGTCTGGAAAAGCAGGGGATCCGTGTGTACCGGCACTATTCCATCGAGGGCTACCCCTCAAACATTCCGCTGATTATCAGTGAGGAAGGTTTCGGGAAAAATGATTATATAGAGACACAGAGACCGCTGGTTGTTATTACGGCTCCGGGACCGGGAAGCGGAAAGATGGCTACCTGTCTTTCTCAGCTTTATCATGAGAATCTCCGGGGAGTAAAAGCGGGGTATGCCAAGTTTGAGACTTTCCCCATCTGGAATATCCCCCTGAAGCATCCGGTGAATCTGGCCTATGAGGCAGCTACGGCGGATCTGAATGATGTAAATATGATTGACCCCTTCCATCTGGAGGCTTACGGCGAGACTGCGGTAAATTACAATCGGGACATTGAGATTTATCCTGTGCTGGATGCGATTTTTGATGCGATTTACGGCGAAAATGAGTATTACAAGTCGCCTACGGATATGGGCGTGAATATGGCGGGCAACTGTATCGTGGATGATGAGGTCTGCTGTGAGGCATCCAAAATGGAGATTATCCGCAGGTATTATGCCGCTTTGAATAAGGTTGCCCGGGAGGGAATCGGTGAGAACGAGGTCTATAAGATCGAGCTTCTGATGAAGCAGGCAAAGATTACCAGCGAAGACCGGAAGGTGACTGTGGCGGCAAAGCAGCGCGCGGCAGAACAGGAAGGCCCCTGTGCGGCTATTGAGCTGGAAGACGGAACACTGATTACGTCCGGAACTTCCGACTTCCTGGGACCTTCTGCGGCGCTTCTTCTGAATGCACTGAAATATCTGGCCGGCATTGACCATGAAAAGAAGCTGGTGAAGCCGGAGGCTATTGAGCCGATTCAGGAGCTGAAGGTTCGTTTCCTTGGCGGCAATAATCCCCGGCTGCATACAGATGAGGTGCTGATTGCTCTGGCTCTGGCATCGGTTTCGGATCCGGATGCCCGGAAAGCCATGGAGCAGCTTCCGCATCTGAGCGGCTGTCAGGTACATACTACGGTGATGCTGTCTGAAGCTGATCAGAATACATTCAAGAAGCTGGGAATCGATCTTACCAGCGAGCCTGTCCGGGGCGGTCTGAAGCTGTACTGATACGTGAGATAAAAGAAAATACTCTGCTCTGTGCCGGCCGGAACAGGGCAGAGTATTTTTTTGAGGACTGAAGCATGGGCGGTCCGTGCATCAATTCCAGGGGAAGATCATGGCATAATCAGCTCCTCGACGGTTACGAATTCGAAGTCTTCTTTTTGCAGGATGTCGATGATCTGAAAGGCGGCCTGCACACTGGATTCGGAGGCATCGTGGAGGAGGATGATGTCGAATTCATCTGCTTTGCGCAGAACGCGGCTGGTTACAAGGGAGGCGTCATGCGTGGACCAGTCCAGCGGATCCACATTCCACAGAACGGGAATCATACAGAAGTCCTCATTCAGACAGGAAGGCCAGGCGCCGTAAGGCGGCCGCACAAAGGATGGAATGATTCCGGTCAGGTCATAAATCAGACTGCAGGTGGAACGGATCTGTTCGCAGGCTGTTTCCTCGGGGATTTCATTGAAATTTACATGTTCATAGGAATGACATCCGATGAGGTGTCCCTCGTTGGAAATTCGTTTCACGATATCGGGATATTTTTCGACCTGTTTTCCCAGAAGAAAAAAGGTTGCCTGCACATCTCTTTCTCGCAGTCCGTCTAACAGCATGGGCGTATAAATTTCATCCGGTCCATCGTCAAAGGTAAGGGCAATCTGCTTCTTTTCTGTTTTGTTCTGCGTCTGATCATCTGCCGGATTTTTCCATAATCGGTTTCCTGTTTCCTGTGTTTCTCCGGTGAGATATTTCTGACTGCCGGAAGAAAAATTCTGAAACAGCAGTACGATAATAATTGCCAGTATGACAAGGCTGGCATAGAAAAGACAGGGAATTCTTTTTTTCATGGATCTGTTCAAGATATTTTTCCGCGTATTTTATGCGGAGTGCGTATCCTGTTTGTTTTCTATTATCTTATGAAGATCACTTTGTCAACTTGAATCAGAGTTATATGATCCTGGCGGAAACTGTCCGTCCGGATTTTAAAACAGGAGGAAAATTGTGATTTTTTGGCTGGTTTTTTGTGGTGTTTTCCGGGAATGATTGATAATGCAGATAAAAGATGTTAGCATTACCGCAAATACAGAAAGAATACCGGACGGGGAGGTTTCCATCATGACGAAACAAAGAGGAATCAACAAAAGCATGCTGAAGGCAGCGATTCTGGTGCTGACCTTTTCGCAGATGGCTACCAACGGGTTATCACCGGCCATGGCAGATATTGCGGCACAGTTTCCGGACGCGGCGACATCAACCATTCAGTTTCTGATGACGCTGCCGGGCATATTTGTAGTGATATTATCGCTGATTTCCGCGTGGCTGACATCGATTTTTCCCAAAAAGTATCTGATCGGGACAGGAAGTATCTGCATTATTTGTACGGGTGTTTTCGGAGTATTGTTTCACGGCAGTCTGCAGATTTTGTTTGTGTGGTCATCTCTGATGGGAATCGGAATGGGACTGATTTCCGCGCTGACGATTTCGCTGATTTCTGACTATTTCGATGGACAGGAGAAGACGAATCTTATGGGACTGCAGACCGGAGCAGCCAATGTTGGAGGAATGATTATGACAGCTGTCGGCGGCGTGCTGACGACTATTGTGTGGCAGTACGACTATCTGATGTACCTGATTGCGGTACCGGGACTGCTGCTGCTGATTTTCTTCGTTCCGAAAACCAGTCCGGAAAAAAGCGGGGAGACTGCCGGCTTGGCAGCAGGCGCGGATACGCAGGGGTCAAAATCCGGTTCCTTTTTAAAGACGGGACAGGTATGGGTATATGTGGTGATTTCTATGGTGCTTCTGTTTCTGTTTAATGCGGGTCCGACCAATCTCTCGATGTATGTAGAAGAGTTCGGGATCGGAAATTCCGCGGTTTCGGGAATGGCTGCTACCATATTTCTTCTGGGCGGAACTCTCATGGGGATCTTGTTCGGAGTATTCTCCAGACGGCTGGGAAGATTTACGATTCCCCTGGGCTTTGTTTTCATGGCAGCGGGCTTTTTCCTGATTCAGATGAGACCTGACATGATCAGCATGTATGCAGGGTGTTTTATTGCGGGAATGTCCATCAGTCTGGTGTCTCCCCAGTGTATTCTGCAGACTTCCGCTTTCTGCCGTACGTCCCAGGAGCTGGCTCTGTCGGCGGCAATTATTATGGCGTCCAGTAATGTGGGAACCTTCCTGACACCTCAGCTCACCAATATTGCGGGAGCAATTTCCGGCAGTGAGAGTACCCTGTACCGTTTTCAGACGGCAATTGTTCTGGCTCTGGTAATGGGTGTCGTTACGCTGATTTTTGCGCTGGCGGAGAAGCGGCGAAATACAGGTGAAAATTAATTGCAGCAGAAGTTATATTAATTAAAAACAGATGGCGTGTCAGATTTTATCTGAACAGCGTCATCTGTTTTTGTTTTACAGGAACCGCGTTCCTATAAAACAAAAAAGCTCCGCAGGGGGCTTTTTTATGAAATTGCAGAAAGCATGCATCCTTTTTGACGGCTGATTCGTTATACTATGCAAGAGGTACCTATGATATGAAACAGAAGCTGCTGATTGCGCAGGCTGTGCAGGGCAGCCGGAGTGCTCTGGAGAGTCTGGTGCGGCAATATTACGATGCTATTTACAATTATATATTTCAGCGGGTGCGGTCAAGAGAGACGGCGGAGGATCTGACACAGGATGTATTTATGAGGCTTACGGCAAACATTTCTTCTTATCGTCCTGTCTCTTCATTTTCTGCTTTTCTGTATCGGATTGCCCGCAACCGGGTCATTGATTATTACAGGACTCATAAGGAGGCGGAAGAACTGACAGAAACAGCGGTTTCCGGCTATGATCGGCCGCAGGCAGATGAAACCCTGTTTGTACAGGAAATGCTGCGGCAGTTAAGTCCGGAGCAGAGGGAATGTATTTTGCTGTATTATTTTCATGACCTGACTTATAAAGAGATTGCGCAGACGCTGCAGATTGCGGTGCCTACAGCAAAGAGCCGTGTGCGCCGGGGGCTTGCATACTGCCGCAAATGGATGGAGGAAGCAAAATGAATCAGAGAGAGATGAAACAATTATTCCGGAGGAGTCTTTCTGAAACTCCTCCGGAGGGAGCTATGGAAAGGTGTCTGGAGGCGCTGCCGGATGTGAAAACGGAATACGGCCTTTTCCGTCTGGTGCGTTTGCAGATACGCAGTCTGCCGGGTTATATTCCCGGTGCGGCGGCAGCAGCATGTTTCATCCTTGCCATATTGGGAGAAAGCGGACTGGGGATGGAGCAGATGCTGCTTTTGGCGGGAGGAATTCTGGCAGGGATCGGTCTGCTGCTGCTTTCTCATATGTTTCTTGCGCGTTCCTGTGAAATGACAGAACTGGAAGCCTGCTGCCGGTACCGGTTTGACCGGATTGTTTTGTCCCGGTGTCTGTGTTACGGGAGTCTGTTGTCCGGATTCTGCACAGTAGTCTGCATCGTCATGAATGTGTCCGGCAGTCTTCCGGCTTTGAAAATGCCGGCAATGCTGCTGCCGCTGACAGTTTCTTTTGCTGCGGCTCTGGGATTTTGGCTGCTTCCCGGAACAGAACATGAGGCTGTGATATGTTCGGTTTATCTTGTGGCGTCTTTTTTGACAGTGATGGAAAGCCCGTCACTGGCGGAGAGTTCTGTCTGGCTGACTGTAATGCTGCTGATTGTTTCTGTTTGCGCAATTATTTTTGAAATGAGAGCGATTGTCATAAGGAGTGAGTGGAATGAGGCTTTCAATATGTGATTTAACAAAGCGGTATGGCGCTGAGAATGTAGTAGATCATGTGAATCTGGAACTGACATCAGGAATTATCGGTCTTCTGGGTCCCAACGGCGCCGGAAAAACGACTCTGATCCGAATGATCTGCGATCTGATCCCGGCTGATACAGGGAAGGTGCTGCTGGACGGACAGGAGATTCACCAGATGGGAGCGCAGTACAGAGATATGCTTGGATATGTCCCGCAGAAGGTGGGATTTTATCCATGGTTTACGGCGGAAAAATATCTGAAGTATCTGGCCGTACTGAAAGGTGTGGAAAAGGGAGTGGCGGATGAAAGAATTAATGAGCTGCTGGAAAAGACAGGGCTGGCGGATGAGCGGAAAAAGCGGCTGGGAGCTTTTTCGGGAGGTATGATCCAGCGGATCGGAATTGCCCAGGCGCTGCTGAATGATCCGAAGATTCTGATTCTGGATGAACCGACCGCAGGTCTGGACCCGCGGGAACGGATCCGTTTCCGGGCATTGATTGCGGGGCTGGCAAAGGACCGGCTGGTGCTTTTGTCTACCCATATTGTTTCTGATGTGGAGCATATTGCGGCTCAGGTGCTGCTGATGAAGGATGGAGGAATTCTGGCACAGGAATCTGTGGAAGAGATATGCAGACGGCTGGCGGGACAGGTCTGTACTCTGTCAGTTTATGAGAAGGATGTGGAAGTCTGTCAGTCACGGTATGTGGTGACTAATATGAAGCCCGAGGGAGATTTCATCTGTCTGCGGATGGTCTGCCCTGCCGGGCTGCCGGAGGGAGCTGTTCCGGTTTCACCCACGTTGGAGGACGCCTATCTGGTTATGTGCAGTGGCGGGGGAAAATGATGTTAAAAGCGGAATGGCGTAAAGTATGGAACCGGCCGGTTGCGGGAGGACTGTTGATTCTTGTCTGTCTTGTGCAGGTCATCTGTGTATTTATTATGGTGGATCCTGATACCGGAAGTACTGCCGCACTTTATAACAGGTACGGGGGAGTTATGGATGAAGAGTGGCGGGAGAAGGTGCTGGAGGAGTATGACCGCCTGTGGTCCCGGGGAACATCGGATCATGCGGAGGAGACCGAAGGGAGCAGTCAGGAGCTGAATATCATTCAGGATGTGAAACGTTATACTGATTTTACCGGGATGATAGATGATCATGTGGCTTCCCTGAAACAGTTTTTGTCCGCAGATCCCGGATATGATACAGGACGTGTGGAAATTGCCTATGAAAAACTGCGGAAGACTTCGGAAGATGGATTGCTGGTGTTTGGCGTTTCTCCTGCGGCGGAGGGAATGACTGAGCAGAGCATGGTAAACTGGGCATTTGTTTTCTTTATGCTCTGGTTCGGAATAACTCAGGTTTCCGCAGAGCGAACCACGGGGATTGATCCGATTCTGCGGGTATCACGAAATGGCAGGGAAAAACTGTTTCGTGTACAGTTTACAGTATGTCAGCTTTCAGCTCTGCTGGTCTGGTCCGCTGCAAATGCGGCTCTGGCAGCGGCGCTGTCCTTTCGGACAGGCTGGGGGATTCCGGGCTGTCTGACACAGGATTTTTTGTTCTGTGCTTCTCCTTTTGTCTGGAATGAATGGCAGGTTATGGCTGTGGTGCTGTCCGGAAGCCTGATTTCCGGACAGGTGATTGCCGCTGTGATCTTCTGTCTGGTCCGGATCGGGAAAAATACGCTGTCCGGGTTTATTCTGGGAGCCGGAGTACTGATTCTGCCGCTGATTTTCTCTATGTACCATAAAGCGGTATGGACAGCGCTGCTTTTGCCCTGTCTGATGCAGAATAAGTGGATGTGGATGAATTACCGGGAATTCCGGGTAGGAAGATTTTATTTTCAGCCATGGCAGATTGCGGCGGCGGAGCTGATTGCGATGATTTTCATGGTGGGGATGTGGATGAGGAGCAGGAGGAAGAGAAATGTTTCGATTTGAGTTTGAAAAATTCCGGCGCCAGAGGATTCTTGTGGGAGTTGTTGCTCTGGTGATGCTGGCGGTTTATATCAGCTCGGCTTTTCGTGGGATGGAACTGATGGGAGGCTGGAGCCAGGAGTATTTCTGGAGTCATCCGGAATACCGGGAGCAGATGCGTTCTTATGAGACAGAGTATGCTGACGCCGGATGGATTCAGGAAACGACAGAGGGATATCATGCCTTTGTGGACGGGAACCGCAGAACAGATGAAGAAATCAGAGCATTTATGGAGGCGTGGTATGATGCAGAATGGATGTCCATGGGGGAAGAAGCGCCGGCTTATGAAGCGGTAATTTCAGATCCGTATAATTTTCAATATGCTCATGATGTGCTGAAAACAGAGGCGTATGAATCGGAAGAATTTGAATATTTTTCCCGGGCATTCCGGATATACCTGCCCCTGGCAGAGAATGCCCCGGAATATCTTCGCGGTCTGCAGGAAAAGTATACAATGTACAAATCCTGGAGCGGCCGTCAGGAGGCGGACTGGAATCAGATGGCGGAGGAGGTCTTTGCAGATTTTACTCCGGTTATGGGATATTCCTGCGGCTGGGATGTACTGCTCTGTGTGGGACAGCGGCTGCCCTATACGCTTGGACTGGTTTTGCTGGCGGCTCTGTGCACCAGTTTTTCAGCGGAGCGGGCTTCGTTTATGATTCCTCTTTTGCGGACGACCAGGTATGGACGGCGGAGCCTGGTTTTTACAAAGCTTATAAGGGCCTGGCTGATTACGACTGTGCTGTGGCTTATTTTCCAGCTCGGTATGCTGTTTGCTGTAGCTGTCAGTTATGGACTGGAAGGAGCAGAGGTGACGGTGATGCTGGGTTATCTGGGGTATCCTTCCGCCTGGGGGCTGAATAATTTACAATATTACCTGATACAGTCTGTGTTCAGTTATTTCGGGACGCTGCTGCAGGGGCTGCTGATTTGCCTGATGTCCTGCCTGTTTCGTGCCAGGCTGAGTCTTCCTGCCGGCCTTGTGCTGACACTGATTTTGGGGTTCCCCAATGAGAGTTTCTTTTCATCCGATATGTGTTTCAGTTTATGGCAGAAAACAGCGGCGCTGACTCCGACACAGATGATGGGGGCATTTACCACGCTGCAGTCATACCAGTCTTATGATATCGGGATCTGTCTGCTTCAGCTGCCTTTTGCTGTGGTCATCGCTATGATACTGGAAGCTGCTGTGATGATAATGGGGATATTCATTCTGTCTTCCGGTTTCCGGCGCCTGAAGCGCGGATCGGGCGTCATGCGTCAGAACATGAGCAGTAACACATTCTCTCTGTCACGGGGAAAATGACGGTGTTTTGTCTCTTCCCAACCAACGGCTCTTTTGGTATAATGTGAACAGTTGTCAGATTTGTTTTGATCTGAAACAGTGAAAAAGCTGCTGAAAAGCTGTGCAGTAATCAAAAGGAATTTTAAGGAGGACAAAATATGTTTAAGACACCGTCAGCCTGCATTGAGGCAGATCAGGACGCAGTAGCAAAGGTTGTATTGATGCCGGGAGATCCCCTGCGGGCCAAATATATTGCGGAGACTTATCTGGAGAATCCGGTTTTGTTTAACACTGTCAGAAATATGTATGGTTATACAGGAACTTACAAGGGAAAAAGGATTTCTGTTATGGGAAGCGGTATGGGAATTCCCTCTGCGGTTCTTTATGCTCATGAGCTCTATACCTTTTTTGGCGTAGAGACTATTATCCGTGTGGGATCCACAGGAGCTCTTCTGGATGATATGGAGTGCAAAGATATTGTGATCGCCATGGGAGCATGCACCAATTCCAATATGGCACATCATTATAATTTCCCGGGCACCCTGGCTCCTACGGCAGATTTCGAACTGCTTTATGATGCAGTGAATATCTGTAAGGAGAGAGGAACCCGGATTAAAGTCGGCAATGTATTCAGTACAGATCTTTTCTACAACGCACAGCCGGATGTTCCTACAAAGGCGAGGGATCTGGGAATGCTCTGTGTGGAGATGGAGACAGCAGGACTGTATCTGGAGTCTCTGGCTCAGCATAAGAAAGCTCTGAGTATTCTTTCTGTTTCCGATCATTTCTTTAAGCCGGAGGCGCTGACTGCTCAGGAGATCCGGGAGTCCTTCAATGAGATGATGGAGATCGCTCTGGAGACTGCAGTAAAACACGCATGACAGGGTACCTGTATGGGCAGAAAACTGCCCAGTAATAAGGAAACCCTCCAGAGGGTACCTGTATGGGCAGAAAACTGCCCAGTAATAAGGAAAGGAAGTGCTGGTTGATGGCGGCATCAAGAAATATTCTGGTGACCGGAAATGGTTTTGATCTTTATCACGGATTGAAGACGAACTATATGGATTTTGTAAAATGTGTAGAGGATGCTTTCGGACAGCCGAAGGATCAGAGAACACCCTTTCAGGTGGAGCTGACTCAGCTCTGCAATGTGAACGGCTTTTTCCGGCATTTTCATTTTACACTGTCCGATGATCTTTCCTGGACGAATTTTGAACGGGAAATGGATAATATGATATCTGCACTGATCCATTTTCAGGATGTGGTGATGGAAAACGCCAGGGATCCGGAGTATGATCTGGTTTCCTACAATATTATCGGCGGTCTGTTTACCTATAATGATCTGTTGATCTACAAGCATTTTGCCAGGATTTTCGAACAGATTTATGATGATCCTTCCGGCGGGCTTTTTAAGCTGCGCCAGCAGTACATTACTCCGGAAAAACGGCTGAATAAACAGGCTCTTATTCAGGAGGTGCGCCGGGAACTGGAGAGCTTTACCCAGGCGCTGGATCTGTATCTGACAACCTGTGTCATGGGTAAGGAGCTGCCGGAAGCTTCTTCACAGATTGCGGAGATTCAGCCGGATTATGTGATCAATTTTAATTATACGGACACGGCGGCAGGTGTTTATGGCATTCCGGAGGAAAATATTTTCTATGCGAAAGGAAAAGCGGGAAGCGAACCGGTGAACATTGTGCTGGGATCTCCTGACGAGTCGGAAGAGCATATGGAATGGGTCTGCCTGCGGAATTATTTTCAGAAACTGATGAAATTTATCGGTGTGCCGGAGAAGGAGAAGCTTTATCCGGCGGATGAGAATGGAAATTCCATTCCGGTGGTGACTCACTGGTTTGGAAATTCTTTCCCGGCAGGCGATGCGCCGATGATCCGGGATCTGGCGCAGGCTTCGGAGAAAATCGTGATTTATTATACGGATATGGAGGATTATGCGTATAAGATGATCCGGCTTTTGAAGTTGTTTGGAAAGGAATATGTGGAAGAACAGATTCATGACGGAAAGATCCTGTTTGAGGCAGTGAGATAAATTTTGAGAAATGAATAAAGGTGCGGCAGGAAGGAAAGTATTCCAGAGCCGCACCTTATTTTGTTTTACAGGAAACGGTGTTCCTATGAAACAGAATAATGCTCCTCAGGCGGGATTCTTTTATTTTGCCTGTTTCGATTCCATCCAGGCCAGAAGATCCGAATAAACGGTATCACGGTCTGTTTCGTTTAAAATCTCATGCCGGTCATTATCGTAAAGCCTCAGTGTAACGTCCCGAATTCCGGCCTGCAGATATGCGTCATAGACCTGTCGGACGCCTTTGCCGAAATTCCCTACCGGATCCTCGGCGCCTGAAGTAACAAGGAGCGGAAGATCCCTTGGTATTCTGGAGATGTTGGAGGGATTCTGTATAAAACGGATTCCCCGGAACATATGGCGGTATGCATTTACCGTAAACATGAAGGTACACCAGGGGTGTTTCAGATAGGCATCCACAATCTGCGGATCCTTTGTCAGCCAGTCGCAGGAAGTGCGGGCCGGCTCGAAGGATTTGTTATAACTGCCGAAAGCCAGGTTATTGATAAAACTGCTGCGGTAGCGCTGACCGTGGAAAAGGGCGGACAGACGGCAGAGGAGTATGCCAAGATTCAGAACAATGCCCAGCTGTGTCCCTGTTCCCATGATAATGGCTCCGGTAATTCCGGCTCCGTGAAGACAGATATACTGTCTGGCCAGAAAGGATCCCATGCTGTGTCCCAGAAGAAAATAAGGCACATTGGGATATTTTTCCCGGGTTATGGTTCTGAGCGTATGAATATCGGAAATCACGCATTCATTCCCATCCGGCTCTGCGAAGTAGCCGTGGTCTTCATCGTTTACAACAGACTGACCGTGCCCCAGGTGATCATTTCCGACCACATAATATCCATGGCCGTTCAGAAATTCTGCAAAAGAGCTGTAGCGGTCAATAAATTCACACATGCCGTGGCTGATCTGCAGAATGGCCCTGATGTCACTGTCCGGTATCCATTCCGTTACATGGATTTTGGTTTTTCCATCACTGGAAGGAAAATAGAATTCGTTTTTCATTTTATGTATCTGCCCCCTTGATTTTCCTGCTTTTTTTCCACTATATTTTCTGTTACAATAAAATCCGTAATAATTTCAGCTTCCGGTCGTAAAAAATGCAGGTCTCCTGATAACTATTGTATTAAATCTGCCGCTGTAATACAACTGACAGATTTCATAAAATGTCCGATTTATAGTTACGGTGAACGGAGTGAACAGTAACGATTTATAACGACCGGAGGAAGGGAGTGCGGATGATGACCTTACCGAAGGATCCTGTGGTGGTGCTCA
>CAMLYL010000070.1 GCA_946491665.1 uncultured Lachnospiraceae bacterium
GAGCGCGCCACACTGGCAGTGTGGAGGCCACGGGTTCAAGTCCCGTATGCTCCATTACAAAAGCCCGCAAACCTTTTCAGACTTCCGGTTTGCGGGCTTTTTCTATAATACGAAATCTTTCACCGCCCGATATGAATCTTGGACGCCAGACACGCCGCTCCATATCCGTTATCAATATTCACCACACCGATTCCGTTGGCACAGCTGTTCAGCATGGACAGCAGCGCAGCAAGGCCGCCAAAGCTTGCCCCATATCCCACGCTGGTAGGTACTGCTATCACCGGAACACTGACCAGACCGCCGACCACGCTGGCAAGCGCCCCCTCCATTCCCGCAATCACAATCACCACATCCGCTTTCTGAATCCGGTCCATCTTATCAAACAGCCGGTGAATTCCCGCCACACCTATGTCAAAAACCCGATCCACCCGATTTCCAAAATACTCAGCCGTAAGAGCCGCCTCCTCCGCCACCGGAATATCACTGGTTCCCGCTGTCACTACCGCAATAGGACCTCTCGTGTTTTCCGGCTCCGGTTTCTCCCCAATGGTGATAATCCGGGCCAGCTCATGATAAACGGCTCCGGGAGCAGTCCGGAGAACTTCTTCATAGTCCTCCCGATCCGCCCGGGTCACCAGAATGCGGCTGTTATTTTTTTTCATATGTTCCACGATTCCCGCAATCTGCGCCGGTGTTTTGCCCTGACCGAAAATCACTTCCGCCTGTCCGGTCCGCAGATTCCGGTGCTGGTCAATATTTGCGTAGCCGATATCCTCATAAGGCAGATTCTTCAACTGATTCAATGCGTCCTCTACACCCACCTCATGAGAAGACACCTGAGACAAAATTTTTTCCAGATATGCTGTATCCATAAAAATCCCTTTCCATGCCGCTTTGCAGCCCTATTCCGTATATCTCAAAATCCTCGCCGGATTTCCCGCCACCACCGCGTTATCCGGTATATCTTTTGTCACTACGCTTCCTGCGCCTACTACTACATTATTTCCGATTGTCACGCCTCCAAGCACTACACAATGACCGCCGAACCACACATTATCTCCCACGGTAATCGGTTTTCCATATACATAGTTCGCCACCCTTGTTTTGGAATCCATGGGATGATTCACAGTATAAAAGCCGCACTCGGGACCAATCAGACAATTATCTCCTATGGTAATCGGCGCCGCATCCAGCATAACACAGGCGAAGTTTGCAAAAAAGCGCTTCCCCACATGAAGATTAAACCCGTAATCACAATAAAAAGGCGGCTTAATAAAAATGTCATCGTCACAGTCGCCAAACAGCTCCTTCAAAATCCGGAGCCGCTCCTCCGGCTGATCCTCTGTTGTTCGATTATAACTGTCCGCCAGCGCACGGGCCCGGCTCTTCACTGCCGAAATCTCCGTATCGCTGTTCCAGAACATCTCTCCGGCTATCATTTTCTCCATCTCAGTTCTGCTGTCCTTTTTCTGATCCATCTTACTCTTCCTCACTTGTTTATTAATACGGCTTCCGCCCGGTATCTCCGCCATATTTTGGCAGGAAATAACGAAAATACCTGTACTCTAATGAATAAGTGTAATTCTTTTTTCTCATTGTGTAAAGCAGTTTTCTTTCCAATATCAGTTTCATCCGCTACCGCAGCGCAGTTCCGGATCCCTGCAGTTTTACCCGCACGCAAAATGACCCGCCGGAAACCAGCGGGTCATCAGTTGTATTTATCTGCTCATTTTTGTCATCTTATACCCAGTGATCCTTTTCCTCCGCATAGATTGAAGGAAGAATCGCTGCCAGATTTGCAAACTCTTTTACATTATGATTCAGCAGACAGAAAGGACCTTCCTTTGGAACAGAAACGCCATCCGGAATACATTTCACTGCCTTTCCGTCAATAATCTGATAACCGAACCAGAATCTGGACCGGAGAATGGAGCCTCCCTCTGCGGGTCTTAAGAAATGCGTCATTACAACCGGAATATCAGGAGTCTGATCATCTCCGATAATCTGTACATTGGCGCATACCAGACCATTGCAGACCTCCGTATCAACCTTGCTCTCATCATAGCCAAGCACGGACGGCTTCTCAAACGCAATCCGAAGCAGACCGGGACCTCCCAGACCGATATCCTCCCATATATTATGTACGCTTCCCCAGTGACGCTCTCTCATGGAAAGGCTCATATCCAATGCCTTCGCGGGATCATCCAGATATACATCATAATGATCCTCATTATCCCAGCACGCATAGCGAAGACGGTCAATCGGATGCCATGCGAACCACCAGTCAAACATCTCACCCGTTACTCCCGGAAAGAATGTCTTATTCGCAATAAGCGCTGTGCCGTCCTCCAGCATCCACCACCCGAACTCTCCCGGAAGATCTCCCGGAAGAAACAGATCGTTGCGGTCCTGGATCCGAAGCGCATCAGCGTTATTCCCCGGCTCCGGTGTAATCATATCATATTTCTCCTGAGGAGCTGCCGCAATATCCTGTGCGTAATATTTATAGTAGCTCTTCTCACGATCTTTTAAACTTGCAGGTACTTTCTTTGCCATACTCATGTCCTCCTGAAAATTTTGATAACTCTATTATAATTTTCCTGCGGAAATCATGCAATATAGTCAAAAAGGAAACCTTTTTCTATATTTATTCCCCCGTGGAATATCCTTTTTCTCCGCCTGCACCGGCTATATTCATACAAAAATGTATTTCTTTATTCCCGACTCTGCGGGCGCAGCCTGTCAATAAACTTCTGCACCTGTGGTTTCAAATTATTGGGATTCCATGCACAGATAATCCCATTCATCTGATCCGTCAGAGGAATTTTTACCAGACTTTCATTAATTGGACAGTCAAAATATGCATCCGCCAGCAGCAACGCTTTCTCCTGATTCCGGAATAAATATTTGATTTCGTAAGCATTCCTGTATCCGGGCACAATATTCGGCTTCACATGATAAGGACTCAGCCGTTCCGTCAGATCCTCCAGATGTGTCTGCCGCTGTTTCTGCTCCAGTGTGGCAAAATTTTCATACAATATATCTATTGTTTTTAAAGAAGTACGCTTAGCCAGAGGATGATTCACACTCATAATCACCTGCGCGCAGGAACAGGCCGCCCACTTCCAGCAAAGTCCCATCTCATCCAGGGAAAACCGCTCAAAATCGGGAACCATGATCAGATCGTATTTTCCGGCAGCAAGATCCGCCTCCAGATCGGTCATATAATCACTGGCCAGTTCCAGTTCAATATCCGGATAAACCTCGTGAAACCGCTCCTCGATGGACCAGAAATACAATTCCGGCCTGGCTGTATTCAAAATGCCGATATGAAGCACCTTATACTCCTGATTCTGAACAGACGCGGCTTCCAGATAACTGTCATGCATGGCCTTTACCTGCTTCTTCCAGTCGTTATAAAGAATCTTCCCTGCGTCTGTCAGATGAATCTCACGGGTTGTCCGCTGAAACAATGTAATCTCCATCTCTTTTTCCATTTTCGCAATGCACTTACTCACTCCGGACTGAGTCATATTTAAATGGGCGCTGGCCTTCGCAAATCCGCCCTGCTCCGCCACCTGCAGAAAAACCATAATCTGCTGCAGTGAAATATTCGCCAGAGTAAAATCCATACTGCTGCCTCCAAACAAAATCACGGTATATCTCTCATTTACCGTTCACTCCTACTGCCTCTTTGCACAAATTCTTCCGATTTTTAATGCTATTATACGGCACATTGCACGCAATTTCAATGTCATTTATTCCAGTTTGGCATAAATTTTACAATATTATTCTCTCGACAGTTTCAGGGGCGAAATCTATAATTATTGGTATGATACGGCTGAGATTTTCCTATCAGCAGATCACAGGTTTTATTTATGAAAGGGAGGAACGAAAATGAACTCAAACACCAACACAAAGAGCAATTTCGGCAAATGGGGCTGGTCCATGATTCTTTACTGCGCAATCAGCTACTATCTTGCGGCAGCTCTCTCAACAGATGCTCTGAACTGGTTTCCCACCGCATTTCAGGCATACCACGGATGGGGCGAAGAATTTGTAAACGCCTGTAATTCCATGGCCGGTATCGGCGGATGGATCGGCGTTGCCGCAGCTATTGTATTCAGTATGATGACTGCCAAAAAAGGAAGTCGCTTCATGGCGCTGTTCGGAAACATTATTTCCGGTATTCTGTGCCTGATTATGGCCTTTACAAATTCTCAGATAATCTTCTATATTGTAATTATCTGTCTGACCTTTGTAGGCGGAAATATTCAGTTAAATGTAGTGCCAAACAATATTATGAACGTATGGTTCCCCAAGAAAAAAGGACTTGCTCTGGGATGGGCTTCCATGGGCCTTCCCCTCTGTACGGCAACTATTATTCTGATTTTCAATGCTATCGGCAATCCCCGCAACGCCTATATCATGCTGGGTATCGTATGTTTTGTATTTGCTGTTGTTTCCATTTTCTGGGCAAAAAATACTCCGGAAGAAGTAGGCTTCACACCGGACAACGAACCGGTTGATCTGGAAAAAGCAAAAGCGCTGATGGAAAAACAGGAAGAAGCTGCCAGAAAAATGACAATGGGCGTTATCGCAAAAGACAAAAACACATGGCTTATTGGTATCGGTCTTGGTCTTTTGTGGATGACTACGATTGGACTGGTTTCCAACTTCGTAACCAAAATGATTATGACGGGTATCGAACAGCAGCTTGCCATCATGATGCTGACTGTTGCCGCAGTTGTTGGTATTGTAGGTTCTTACATCTGGGGCTGGCTGGATCAGAAATTCGGTACCAGAAACGCCTCCATCATTTACGGTGTATGGTATCTGGTAGCTCTGCTTCTGATGATCTTCCAGAATGGTTCTATGCTGATGCTCGGTCTTGCAACCTTCTTTGTAGGCTTCGGAATCGGCGGTATTGGAAATCTGATCCCCTCTATGATCGGAACCTGCTTCGGTCGTTTCGGTTTCATTCAGGCCAACCGTCTGATTGCTCCGATTAACACAGCAGTACGTTCCACAGCCCTGATCATCATCGGCGCTATCGGCGTTACGAGACTGAATCATGCATACTGGGTATTCTTCATCTGCTCCATTGCGGCAATCTTTATGATCTGCTTCATCAAACCGGATCCGAAGAAGGTAACATTTGAATAAAATCCTAATTATAAACTTACAAAGAGGGCGGTCCATCCGCCCTCTTTTCTGTCTGCAGCACAAATTCCGCAAAGCTTTTTATTGCCTGGCAAAGCGTATGGATACACAAACAAAAACAGTGCTCCTCCAATCCGAATCTAAGGAACACTGTCTGAACCATTGCTTATCCTGTTTTCTTTTACCGAGCATCCTGCGTTGAATCCCGACCCCGGACGTTACTTTTACAGCCAGCTCATCCCAGGCACCCTCACGGCACACAGGAGATCCTGCTTAGGGCTGCTCCATTCCTGACCTGACCCGGTTCACAAGTTCCTGTTGCGTGAGACCCAAGAATCCACGCCGCTTATAAAAGGCAGCTCCACAATCGAAAACCCGCGGCAGGATATCACCCCAACTATAGCGGATTGATGGTACAGGGCGCCGCTACGGCCCCGGCTGCTCGGAGACTTAAGTATACCATCTGTCCGGCAGATGTGTCAATCTTTTTCTTACTTCCAGGTGTGTCTGTCCCGGAAAACCAGTGATATCAAACACAGAATTTCTTTGCAGAAAAAAGGCTGTAAAAATGAAAAATCATCTTCACAGCCTCTCATTTTATTTACTTGTATTATTCTTTATCTGTCTCCTCTGCGGTCTCTTCGGCAGTCTCCGGCTCCACAGGAGCCTCCTCTACAACCTCGGCATCTGCCTCTGCTGCACCCTCTGCCTCAGCGCTGTCCACAACTTCTCCATCTACCGTCTCAGCCGCCTCACATTTTGCGCCGCAGTTAGAACAGAAATTTGCCTCCCGGGACATGATCTGTCCGCACTCCGGACATCTGCGGATCCCGCGGATCTCATCTTTGTTCGCTTTCAGCTCTCCGATCTCCTCAAATGCAGCCTTGATCGCCGCGATCTGCTCATAATCCGGGGCCTCATCATCCTTATGATCCCGATAATAAGCTTTCCCCAGTTCACGATACATCTTCTGAATCGCACCCTCGCGCTCTTTAATATCTACAGAAATCTTCGCTGTATCCTTCCATTCCCGCGCCTTATTAATACCATCCTTGCCGGCTGCAGAAATGGTGTTTCCCAACTTGTCAAAAAATGCCATAATACATACCCTCTTTCTGAAAATTCCCAGATGCCGTCCTGTCATCCGGACACGGTTATCTGTCTCTTTTGTTATTATACCCCATTTGCCATCTTCATCCAAGTAATCTATTCTTAAATTTGTATAAATTTAAGAAAATAAATGCTCCAGCAAAATTTTTGTCCCGATAGCAATTAAAATAATACCGCCGGCCACCGCAGCCGGTTTCTTAAACCTGCTGCCAAACGCATTTCCGATAAAAACGCCTCCCATGGAAAATCCAAATGTGATGCATCCAATAAGAGAAATCGGCGGCAGAATCTTTACCTGCAGAAATGCAAATGTGATACCTACCGCCAGTGCGTCAATGCTGGTAGCCAGCGCCAGCATAAACAGTTCTTTTACATTTACTGTCATACTGTCGCTTTGACAGACCTCCTCCTCATCCTCACGTACAGCATCAAGAATCATCTTTGCTCCGAGAATTAAAAGCAGTCCGAATGCGATCCAATGATCAACCGCTGTTATGTACTGCTGAAATCCGCTTCCCAGCAGCCATCCCAGAAGCGGCATCAGCGCCTGAAACCCGCCGAAAAACACCGCCATAATCAAACCGTATTTTACATCAACCTTCTTCATAGAAAGCCCCTTACAGACAGACGCCGCAAAAGCGTCCATGGAAAGTCCCACTCCAATTAAAGCCAACTCTGCAATTCCCATATTTCCTCCAAATTGTGTACACTGTATTCTTTTTCCTTCGATTCCGGTAAATCATTGTCTGCTGATACCATACAAAAAGACCCACGTATGCTCTGTGTGCATACATGAGTCTCATTCTTTAAGATTTGCCAGGCGTATCCGCCAGTCTGTTGACAAATCACGTTTTCACGCAAACTACTCCCTCACGAAGTCTTTCCTAACTATAACGCATCGGGAACAGGATGTCAAATAAAATGTGAAGCAGAATGCTGCGCATGACAAATCACACGCAGCCTTTCATCCTGTTCTGAAATTTACTTGTAAATAATCTTACAGTATTTCTTCTTTCCCCGGCGAAGAACAAAGTCCTCAGCATTAATCTCCTCCGGTGTGTAGGCCGCTGAAATATCCGTAACCTTTTCTCCATTTACAGACACACCGCCCTGCTGCACGTTCCGTCTTGCCTCACCTCTGGAAGCACACAGCCCCGCTGCAACCAACAGTCCCATAATGTCAATCTTTCCGTCCCGAAGATCCCCTTCGCCGATCTCAGCCGTGGGCATATCCGCCGCATTTCCGCCGGAGAATAAAGCGCGGGAACTTTCCTGGGCTTTTGTGGCTTCCTCCTCGCCGTGAACCAGCTTCGTCAGCTCAAAAGCCAGAATCTCTTTCGCCTGATTCAACTGGCTGCCCTCCCAGGCGTCCATCTCATCAATCTGCTCCAGGGGAAGGAAAGTCAGCATCCGCAGACATTTCAGCACATCCGCATCTCCTACATTTCTCCAGTACTGGTAAAACTCAAAGGGAGAGGTCTTATTGGGATCCAGCCAGACTGCGCCGGACTGCGTTTTGCCCATCTTCTTGCCCTCAGAGTTCAGAAGCAAAGTAATGGTCATAGCATAAGCATCTTTTCCCAGTTTTCTCCGAATCAGCTCTGTACCGCCCAGCATATTGGACCACTGATCATCTCCGCCAAACTGCATATTGCAGCCATATTTCCGAAACAGCTCGTAAAAGTCATAGCTCTGCATGATCATGTAGTTGAACTCCAGGAAGCTTAATCCCTTCTCCATACGCTGCTTGTAACACTCCGCCCGAAGCATATTGTTTACAGAAAAATGCGGTCCCACCTCACGAAGCAGTTCCACATAATTCAAATCCAGCAGCCAGTCCGCGTTATTTACCATCAGCGCTTTTCCCTCGGAAAAGTCAATAAACCGTGACATCTGTTTTTTGAAGCAGTCGCAGTTATGCTGAATGGTCTCCGGCGTCATCATCTGACGCATATCCGTACGTCCGGAGGGATCTCCCACCATACCGGTTCCGCCGCCGATCAGCGCGATCGGCTTATTTCCGGCCATCTGCAGACGCTTCATCAGACAGAGCGCCATAAAATGTCCTACATGAAGACTGTCCGCCGTAGGATCAAATCCTATATAAAACGTGGCTTTTCCGTTGTTAATCAGTTCCTTAATCTCTTCCTCATCCGTAACCTGGGCAATCAGGCCGCGGGCTACCAGCTCGTCATAAACTGTCATCTTTTTCTGTCTCCTTTTCTACGTTTCTTTTTTCATCTTCCGGCAAATATTCTTTTCCCTTCGCAGAACGCTTCAACTGTAAGACACTTTATTTTACAGAAAAGAACCCTCTGTAAAAAAATCTTTGTGGAGCATTTTCACTGCACGGAAAATTCCCCGTACAAAAAGAAAACCGCCCCTATCATAAAGATAAGGACGGGATAAAATCTCGTGTTACCACCTTAATTCACAGACCGCTCACACAGTCTGTCTCTGCAAGTATCTGCGGCACATACCGGTCAATACTCCTGCGGGATAACGGCCGCATGCCGGTGCAGCCTACTGAAAGATTGCGGAAATATCGCTTTCCGGTTATTCTCTGTTCGGTACACAGCTTGTGAAGGTATTCGATACAGACTTCCCACGCGCCTCTCACCTTCCGGCAGCTCTCTGTCTGTTTCATCTGCATCTACTTGTTTCAGTCATTGCCTTTGACGTATTTATAGCCACATTATAGAGACATCCCCCGGATTTGTCAAGAAATCTTCGTTTCATTTTTCATTATCTGGCACCGCGTACTCAGTTCTCCCTGCATCTCCCACTCCGCTGTACGGAGCCATGGTTTGCTTCATAATCGTATGAATATTCTGAATATTTATTTTTTATAAAATAATTTTCAGTTTTCTATTGACAAATACTGAATTTTGATATATGATATAGTCACAAACAAAAAAGAACAGACACGAACACAGATAACAATATTTATTTCAAAAGAAATCAAAATTGAATCCTGAAAGGTTGCGATGATCTGATTCTTAAATGTTTGAGAACAGTTTAATGAAACCCGGAATTTCATTAAACAAATAAGTAACACGAGGTGCAGTCCAATGGTATAATTGATTTCCTTTTTAAAGAGTAAATTTACAAAACGAGGTATGGTCCAATGAGATAGTTATCTTCCATAAAAAGTTAAATTTATGAAACGAGGTATAGTCCAATGAAATAGTTATGATCCATCTGATTTATTCCACGAAACAGAATTTGATTTGATGAGATCAGAGATATCCATTAGATCAGGTTTAGCGAGGTACGATCTGATGAAGTAATTATCTTCAATATAAAATCTCTTATAAGAGTTCATAAATAGATGTAACCCTGGGAAGAAGAGAGAAGAAGAAGAGAAAAAAGGTATATACCAGAAAAGAAAAAGGAAAGAAAGGAGCCAGAAAACTGAACTCGCATCCTATAGAAAGAGAGGTTATACAGTGAAACTTCTGAACATTCATTAAAAGCCCACCTGAGAGGAAAAAGAATCAGGTGGGCTAAAACTTTGTCTTTTTTTATTTTACTGATATTTTTCTGCTACTAAATCTACTCCATCCGGATTCTGTACCAGCCATTTTTCAAAATCCAGTCCGCTCTCTGCGACAGTTTTTCCCAACTCTGCCAGAAAATCCGGTATTTTTTCTTCCAGAATCATTCCTGCTTCATGCCCGAATCTCTCCTGTCCCTGAACTTCACATCCATTGACGTAAAGCATATAGGCTGGCTGAGGTTTTTTGTCAATCACCTGAACAGCTCCCCGGAAACCGATCGATCCGGTTTGATGTGTTCCACAGGAAGAAGGACATCCGGAAATATGCATCTGCGGCAAAGCGCCATTGGGAATCCCCGCTTTTCTCACTGCTTTTATACATTCCTTTAACAGACCCTGAGAATCCCTTAAGCCCACCTGACAGATCTGTGCTCCGATACAGCTTACAGAAGTTTCAAAAATGGTTTCCGCACCGTCTTCCGTTACTTTCAGAACCTTCTGTGCCTCTTCTCCTGTCAGATTAACAATATATGCCGTTTCATCCGGAGCAAGGCGAAGTTCCACATCCTCCATATCCGCAACAGCCTCACTCAGTCTGCACAAATCCTCCGGTCTGGGCAGGCCTCCCAACGGATGCCATATTACTGTATATAACCCATTCTGCTTCTGAGCAAGAACTCTCCTGCCGGATATGCGAACTCCGTCTCCCTCCTTTTTGATCTCTCTGTTTTCCACACGTATATCCAGATTTTCACCGGATTCAAATACTTCCCGCAGCCTTTCCTGATACGCCTTCACATACTCTGCCGGACCGCCCAGCGCCTCCTGCATATACCGGGTACGGGCTTTTCCGCGATTTTCATAATTGCCGTAAGCCCGGAAGGTCAGCCACATCGCTTTAATATAATACAGTATCTTCTCAGGCTCAATGTGCTCCGCCACTTTCACGCCGAAGCGAGCATTATTTCCAAGGCCTCCGGCGCTGTATACATCAAATTTTCCTTCCGGTGTTGCCACAAACCCCAGATCCCGGTAAGTGGCATGAGGGACATTTTCAGGTGAGTTGGAAAAACATACCTTCAGTTTTCTGGGCATCTTCTCCGCAAGAATAAACTGCAGAAGATACTCTCCGGCCGCTTCTGCCCAGGGCATCACATCAAAATATTCATCAGCTTCCACACCGGACAGCGGGGAGCACATCACATTTCTGGGATAATCCCCTCCTCCGCCTATGGTAATAATACCTGCGTCCAGAGCTTTCTCCAGAATCTCGGACACTTCCCGCTCCTTCAGATTGTGAAGCTGAATTGTTTCACATGTTGTAAAATGAACACAGTCTACCTGATATTCGCGGATCATCTCTGCAACAAAAGCCAGCTTCTCTTTTGTTACCCGCCCCGCCGGCATCCGAAGCCGCAGCATACTGTCCTTCTGACTTCGCTGCGCATAGCTCCCATAAAAACCGGAAAAGCCTTTATATTCTGCTTTACTGATCTGTCCGGAATAAAATTCCGCCGTCTTCTCCCTGAATTCCGGAAGATAATTTTTCCAATCTGTGTGCCCCATTCTCAGAACCTCTTTTCTATATATTTGTATTAAAATAATAACTCTTTCTGCTGCATACTTTCAACATTTTTTTCCGTTTAATTCAACTTCTGCATTTAATATGATGAAAAATATATTTTTTATACACAGCCCTTATATGCTTATTATAAAAAATTCTGCCGGCAATATATTGCTCCGGCAGAATTTTGCTTACTATTTTCTTTTTATTCCGCCGACTGTATTTCAGCGGAATATTCCGGCAGAAGATTATTCATGCTCTTCAGTCCTGTCAGCAGAGTGGAACCGTTATGCAGCATCGCAGATATTGTGGGCGGCAATATTCCCAGAACTCCCAGCAAAATCAGTCCTGCGTTGAATCCGACGATAAACCGGTAATTTCCCTGAATTCGTTTCATCAGCCCATTGCTCAGTTCCTTCAAAGTCAGAAGCCCTCTCAGATCATCAGCCGCAATTGTAATATCAGCAATTTCTCTTGCCAGTTCTGCCCCCTCACTGACAGCAATTCCTACGTCTGCAGCAGACAGCGCCGGAGAATCGTTGATTCCATCGCCAACCATAATGACTCTGTGCCCTTCCGACTTCTGCTCCTCAATAAAACGGGCCTTATCTTCCGGAAGAACTTCAGAGTAATACGCGTCAACTCCCACCTTCGCGGCAATCGCTTTTGCAGTCCTGTCACTGTCACCGGTCATCATAACAATCTTTGCAGACCCGGATTCTTTTAATTCCTTAATTACAGCGGCAGCCTCTTCCCGCAGAGGATCCTCAATACAAATTACAGCAACAAGCTTTCCTTCCAGGGCCATATACAAATGAGAATATTCTTCCGGCAGACTGGAAAATAACTCTTCCTTTCCTTCCGGAATCACACACTTTTCATCTTCAAATACAAAATGGTAGCTTCCGATGACAGCTCTTTTCTGTCCTATAGTGGTAGAAATGCCGTGAGCTACGATATATTCCACCCGTGAGTGCATCTCTTCATGATCCAGATTTCTAGCTTTCGCCGCATTGACAACAGCCTTCGCCATGGAATGAGGAAAATGTTCTTCCATGCAGGCTGCCATGCGAAGCAGCTCATCCTCTTCTACTCCATTAAAAGGAATAATTCCCGCTACTGTAGGCTTTGCCTTCGTCAATGTTCCCGTTTTGTCGAATACGATCGTATCCGCCTCTGCAACTGCCTCCAGATATTTGCCTCCCTTTACGGTAATTTTATATCCGCTGGCTTCGCGAATAGCCGACAAAACAGAAATCGGCATAGCAAGTTTCAACGCACAGGAAAAATCCACCATCAGAATAGACAGCGCTTTCGTCACATTTCTTGTAAGCAGCCAGGTAAGAATTGTTCCTCCCAGACTGTAAGGAACCAGCTGATCCGCCAGATGCTCTGCTTTACTCTCCAGATTTGACTTGAGTTTTTCTGATTCTTCAATCATAGCAGCAATCTTTTCATAGCGGCTGGAACCGCCTACCTGTTTTACCTGGATACAAACGGCGCCTTCCTCCACTACCGTTCCTGCGTAAACATAATTCTCTCTGATACGGCGCACCGGCACGGATTCACCTGTAAGAGATGCCTGATTTACCATAGCCTCCCCATCTGTAACAACTCCGTCAAAAGGAATTACCGTCCCCATCCGAATGATCACTTCATCCCCCGGAACGATTGTCTCTGCTTTTACAAGAATTTCCTGATTTCCCTGTTTCATCCATACTTTTCCTGTATTCAGAGCCATGGTTCTGGCCAGATCTCCCACAGATTTCTTATGGGTCCATTCTTCCAGAAGCTCACCGATTCCCAAAAGAAACATAACTGATCCTGCTGTTCCGGTATCTCCCCACAGAATAGATACGGCAATGGCCGTAGCGTCCAGAACCGGAACTTCCAGCTTTCTCTGCATGAGGGTTTTGATTCCCTTCCAGATATACTTCACAGATTTAATTACTGTCAGAGCAGTTCTTATCGGCTGAGGCACAAATAACTGCTTGAACCCCCGCCAAACAACCATCATAATCAGTTTTTCTTTATAATATGCATTCAATTGCCTGCCGGAATTCTGCAGAACTTCTGCCGGAACCTCGGTTTTTTCATAGGAAAAGCCGCGAATTTTTTCAATTAATTCTTCTCTGCTTCCTGAATAAAAAATGGCGGCATCTGCGGTTTGTTCATAAACCTTCGCGGATGTCACCATTTTAAGATTTTCCAGAAAATATAAAAACGTATCTGCCTGCTCACAGGTCATGCGCTTCTGAGACAAGTGAATCCGCATTCTTCCTTTGATCTCATGTCTGATTGCAAATTTCACTGTTTTATCACTCCGCTAATTCTTTTTCTGCATCCTTTAATTCCTGAGCAGTATCCTCAAACTCCTCCTCTGCGGCTGCCCGCGCTTCATTGATCTGTTTTGCGCTTTCATAAATATCTTCCATATTCTCCTGCAGCGTAGTCGTAGTCTTCACAACACAATCTTTTGCCCGAAGAGCCGCAGCTGTACAATTTGTATACACCTTTTTCGCATCTTTGCTCGTCAAAATCTTAATTCCTGCGGTTCCGAATAAAACTCCCGCTGCAAATATTCCTATTTTTCTCCAGTTCATGTTCATACCTGTTATCCTCCTGTTCCCTGGTTTGTTTTATTATAGCATTTTTAAAGGAGAATCGTCAGAGCATCAACTGAGAATATTTCTCAAAAAGCTTTCACTGCTTATTGCTCCCGTAAATTCAGGAGTCTGCGAATATAGATATCCCAGAATGTACTGTGTTCCTCTTCGTAAATCAATTGCTCTGCCATTACAGGATCATCGGTAACTACATTATCCACTCCCATGGAAATCACCTGTTCCAGACGCTCTTCTGAATTCACCGTCCAGACATAGACAGATTTTCCTGCCCGATGAGCCTGGTTCACAAACTGCTGAGTCAGCATCATCGACTCTACACTGTACCCGTCCGCATACTGCAGTTCGGTAAAATTCCCATAAGATACAGAAGTAATATAGGCGGTCTGAATATCCGGATTTGCTTTTTTGATTTTTTCCAGAGACTCGTATTTCATAGACGAAACTATGCAGGAATCCGTCATGCGGTATTCCTCCAGAAGCTCTGCCACGCTCTCCTCCAGATGTTTTTCATGCCCGGTAGGCTTGATCTCTATATTCAGCTTGATTTTTCCCCGGGTAAGTTCCAGCACCTGTTCCAGTGTGGGGATCCGTATTTCCCGGTACATGGGATCAAACCAGCTTCCATTATCCAGATCCTTAATCTCGTCCCATGTAACTTCCCAGATGTCTTTATTCACACCGGTTGTTCTCTTCAGATTAGAGTCATGCATGACAATAACTTCCCCATCCGCTGTTTCCTGTACATCCAGTTCGATCCAGTCCGCCTTAATATCAATCGCTCCACGAAAAGCAACTGTTGTGTTTTCCGGATATTCCGCCGAGTATCCCCTGTGGGCAGTTACTTCCACCCGGTGTTTCAGCCCCATATCCAGGAATCCTTTCTTATCAGCTATATTATAAATAAAATTGACTCCAATAACCACAAGTATACAGCCCGCAATAATGCGTTTCCGAATCCGGTAAAGCTTCTTTGCCCAGCTGGTCTGCGTCAGTCGGTATGCCCCCTCCAAGTCGTCAAACTCAGGAGGAATCTCTTCCCCCTTCCGGGACTTATGATAGTAAAATAACAGACTTACACAAAGAAAAAACAGAGGAAGTCCAAAACAGAAGATAAATACTCCGGCCACGTTTAACAGCAGAGAAATTCCCGACAGCGTCAGGCTGCTGAACAAGTCATTTGTCGGAAGCGCGCTGTTTACCTTTGAAACAAGCCAGGCCCCAAACATAATAACGCCGTAATAAGCAGCGATCAAAGCCCCATTCCATACAACAACCGCAATCATATCCCACCAGTAGTTTTTGCCCTGAAGCAGCCAGCTTTTTCTTCTCGCCTGCTTGAAATCACATCCTTCCAGGCAGAAATAGTGAAGACTGTAAATCCAGTGAAAAGAGCGCAGACCAATATAGATCCAAAATCCCACATACAGAATTGCCAGCCATACATGAGAAAAAATATATTCCATAATAAAATCCGGTATACTGAATTCCGTCATATATCCGGAAATAATAATCGCATGAGTCATGGGAATGATAATCAGCAAATATAAAATCATCAGCAGATTTTTAGGATATATTACCCGCACCGCCGTTTTAAAGCCTTTATCAATAAGCGCCAGCAGCGGGATCTGCTGATTGCAGCAGGATGCATGTATACAGATTATAATGCAGCAAATATCGAATAATGTAAAGAACGTGATTCCCAGTATAATAATAATTAAAAATATCCATGTAGAGGGAGCTTTCAGAAAAATACCTATCGTTTCATCTGACAGAAAGTTCAATCCCTGCACACGCAGAGCAATTTTTAAAATACCTTTCAGAACAGGTTTGAAAATGGCTGCCATGGATAATTTGTACAGCAGCTCAAATACCAGAATTGTCCCAAAATTTAGTTTCAGAAAACTGAATATGTATTTCAGATACAAAAATATCTTTTTCATAAAAATCCCTTCCTGTTCAGAAGACAAATGGCCACGCCCGTAAAAAATTTCAAAATACTCTTTCTAAATTATATCTTACATTTTTATGATCTTCCACTTTTTATAACTGACAGAAAATAAACCAACAAAACAAGTAAGATGTTATAAATAAAAAAACCTGAAGAAAATAAATCCTTCAGGTTTCCTCAGAGGCGACAACCAGATTCGAACTGGTGATAGAGGTGTTGCAGACCTTTGCCTTACCACTTGGCTATGTCGCCCTATTTATATCGCTGTATCAGCGACAAACAGTATATTACCATATCTTTACGTCTTTGGCAAGCATTTTTTTCAATATTTTAATCAGATTTTCAATTCATTTATATCCATATTTTCCATGCGGTTTCCGAAAAGAATATCACTGTTTTTCAGCTCACAGAGCATAGGAATCGATGTGCCTGCACCGTTCCGGCTGACCGCAATCGCCGATGCCCTTGCCGCAGTATCCAGAGCCTCTCTGATCCCCTTTCCCTGCATAATACTTCCAAGGAAAAACCCGGTAAAGGTATCTCCGGCCGCCGTAGTATCCACTGCATTTACCGGATAACACCTCTGTCTGAATCTCTGATCTTTGTACCCATAAACAGAGCCTTTTTTGCCTAATGTGAGAATAATATGGGTATCGGGCAGCATTTCCGCCAGACAATTCAAAACTGCATCTGGATCTGTCTCCTCATGGCCTGTCATAGCAGCTCCCTCAATCTCATTTAAAATAAGATAATCCACATATGAGAGCGGGAGTTCAAAAATACATGCATTCATCGGTGAAGGATTCAGCACAATTTTCATTCCCTTCTCATGTGCTTTTTCTATAATATATGGAATCTGGTTTATTTCATTCTGCAGAACCAGGTAATCATTTTCATCAAAATGTGACAAAACAAAATCTGCCTCTTTCTCTGTAATCATCAGGTTTGCCCCGCCAAACAAAATAATACTGTTTTCCCCATCCGGAGTTTTCTGAATAATTGCATGCCCGCTGGATACTTCTTTTTCCATGATCAGATCCACATGAACATCCGCGTCTCTCAGATAATTCGTCAGTATTTCTCCATCCCGGATTCCCACTGCTCCTGCATGCCATGTTTCAACTCCGCTCCGGCTGAGAGCAATAGATTGATTCAGTCCCTTTCCTCCGCAATACACTCTCAGATTTTCCGAAGAAAGTGTTTCCCCCGGCTGTACAAAATGTTCCACTTCATAAACATAATCTATATTCAGGGAACCAAAAACAAGTGCTTTCACCGAAATTTCCTCCTTCAAAGACAAAAAACCTCACATTACCTGAGTAACATGAGGTTAGTGAAGCTCCCCGAGTAGGGCTCGAACCTACAACAACTCGGTTAACAGCCGAGTGCTCTA
>CAMLYL010000071.1 GCA_946491665.1 uncultured Lachnospiraceae bacterium
GGAGCCTGAGTCTCATTACAAAGATGTCCCGCATAACATGAATAAGCGGGACATCTTTGTATTGAGACTCAGGCTCCGCGGGGGGCGTTGAACGTCCGGCGGACGTTCGCTTAGCGCCGACCGGAATGGAACGGAGACCGCAGGGATTCGGTAAGGAAGATGTCAGCTGAAGCTGACCCCAAGCCCGACCCAAGACCCGTAAGCGGGTCTTGAATATGGAAAATTCTGACACGAAAAAGATATGAAGCAGGAGGATATGGAGATGAATATTTCTGAAATTATGGTAAAAATGATTGCGTATTCTGAGGGGAATCTTCATGATATAAATCATTTTCTGAAGGTGTATGCATATGCAAAAACAATCGCGGAATGTGAACAGATTGCTCCCGGGGAAAGGGAGGCACTGGAAATTGCCGCGATTCTTCATGATATCGCATGTCCGTTATGCAGGAAAAAGTACGGCAATACAAATGGAAAGTATCAGGAGCGGGAGGGGATCCTTCTGGCCCGGAAGTTTCTGGAAGATACGGATCTGCCGGAAGAGGTAAAAGAAAGGGTGGTTTACCTTGTAGGACATCATCATACGCCCCGGAAGGTTGATGGGATGGATTACCAGATTCTTCTGGAAGCAGACTATCTTGTAAATGCGGATGAGATGCAGCTTTCGGATGAAAATATCAGGAGCGCGGAGAAAATAATCTTCCGGACCGCTGCCGGAAAAACTCTTCTACGGGAAATTTATGGAAAATAAGAGGATTCTTCCGGAAAATGGGAGGAAAAACCCGGAGTTGATTTTATATCATGCAAAATATTTCATATTTTTTGTTCAAAAAGTCGTGACTAATCAAAAAAAATGTAGTATGATATATGCAGTGACGAATTTTTGAATTTCAGGTTCAGAATATGAGGTTTTCGAAATGTTGGATACGCTGAGATCTTTGATTGGAAATCATGTAAATTTTGTTTTTGTCGGAGAGGCAGGAAGCGGGAAGAGCGAGGTCGCGATCAATTTTGCAAAATGGCTGGTGGATCTGGGTGATAAGCCGGTTCATTTTTTTGATATGGATATGACAAAGCCGCTGTTCCGTTCCCGTGATGTGAAAGAACAGATGGAGGCCATGGGCATTGACTTTCATTATGAGAAGCAGTTTATGGATGCGCCCACAGTGGTCGGCGGTGTGAACCGGATGCTGAAGGATCCGGATTCCTATGTGGTAATGGATGTGGGAGGAGATTACATCGGAGCCCGTTCCGTAGGAGGATATGCACCCAAGCTGAATACAGATATGACCATTGTATATTACGTGCTGAACGCGTACCGGCCCTGGTCCAATGATATTGATCATATTGACGGAACTCTGGGAAAGATCCTGGGGGTATCTCACATTGAGCTGGGCAAGCTTCACATGGTAAATAATCCAAACAATGGACTGACTACTACGGAAAAGGAATTCGTAGAGGGTAATAAAAAGATGGCCGAGATGGTCAATCCCTATATTGCCGTAGATTTTTCCTGTGTGCGGGAAGACCTTTATGATAAGGTAAAAGATCAGTCGGATTCTCCGGTGTTCCCGGTTCATCTTTATCTGACTTATCCGTGGCTGCAGGTGGAGCAGGAGCTGGGGAACGGACAGCCTGTGCCGGGCAGAGGATAGGCTGCAGGAAAACGGGATCCCGCCCGGCGGAAGCAGGGCAGGAGCAGAAAGACGCACTTAACATTGGTTGGTCTACAATGTTTAGTAATATAAAACAAGTATTTATTGAGAGGAGGATTTAATCAAATGGCAAAAATCGTGGTTAAATCAGAACGCTGTAAGAGTTGTGGTTACTGCATCAAGTTTTGTCCCAAAGGCGTTCTGGCCATCGGAACAAAGGTTAACTCAAAAGGTTACGAGTATGTAGAACCGGTAAACATGGATGCTTGTATCGCCTGTTGTATGTGTGGACGGATCTGTCCGGACGGTGCGATAGAGATCTACAAATAAGGAGGTAGAAGAATTATGGCAAGAGTATTGATGAAAGGCTGCGAGGCCATTGCCGAGGCAGCAGTAAGAGCCGGCTGCAGATTTTTCGCCGGATATCCGATCACACCGCAGAACGAGATCCCGGAGTATTTTTCCAGAAGACTTCCGGAGGTTGGAGGAACCTTCGTTCAGGGTGAATCTGAAGTAGCTTCTATTAATATGGTATATGGTGCGGCAGCAGGCGGAACGAGAGCGATGACTTCTTCTTCCAGCCCGGGAATTGCCTTAAAGAGCGAAGGTATTTCCTACTGCGCAGCAGCCCGTGTTCCCATGGTGTATGCAAATATTTCCAGAGGAGGCCCGGGTGTAGGCGCCATTCAGCCCGCACAGCAGGATTACTTCCAGGCAACAAAGGCTTCCGGCAACGGCGGTTTCCAGATGATGGTTCTGGCTCCCTCTACCGTTCAGGAGGCTGTAGATATGACCTACAAGGCTTTTGATTATGCAGACCGCGATATGAACCCTGTTCTGATTCTTGCGGACGGTGTAATCGGCACCATGATGGAGCCGGTTGAGCTTCCGGAGATGAAATCTGAGGAGGAAGTTGCTGCAATCAAGGCCGGCAAGGATAAATGGGCATGTATCGGACACAAGCTGGATTACGCAAACCGTTCCTGGATCCAGCCCGGACAGTGGGATACAAAGAAGATGCAGCAGTGGAATGAAGACGCTGCCGCTATGTACCAGACCTGGGTTCCGGAGTCTGAGGTTTATATGGTGGAAGATGCGGAGGTTGTAATTGCTTCCTATGGTATCTCCGCCCGTATTGCAAAATCCGCGGTAGATCTTCTGCGTGCGGAGGGCAAGAAGGTGGGCCTGATCCGTGCCATTACGGTAAGTCCGTTCCCCTATGAAGCTTTTGATAAGATCAACTATGACATCTGCAAGGGCGTGCTGGATGTTGAGATGTCTATTCCGGCCCAGTTTGTGGCAGATGTAGACCGCGGTGTTCATCGCCGGGCAGCAATTGACACATGTCTGTGCTCGGGCGGTAATATCATGAGCCGTGAAGCTGTGATCGAAGCAGTAAACAAAATGTTAGAGAAATAGGAGGATACGAAGATGGATGAACTGAAATGCGTATATTCAAGAACGAAAACAATCCAGGAAGATAAAGTATCCGGATTCTGCCCGGGCTGCATGCACAGTACGGTCATCAAATTAATCGGTGAAGTACTTGACGAATTGAATGTGGTAGATAAAGCTGTACTGATTACTGGTATCGGATGCTGCGGACTTCATATGGATTATATTGCTTATGATACAATTACCGCTCCTCATGGCCGTGCCTGTGCGGTTGCAACCGGTCTGAAGAGAACGAACCCGGACAGACTTTACTTTACATATCAGGGTGACGGTGACTTTGCTTCGATCGGTCTGGCAGAGTCTGTTTCCGCTGCGAACCGCGGCGAGAATATTACGGTTATCTTCATTAATAATGGTATTTACGGTATGACCGGCGGTCAGATGGCTCCCACCACACTGCTGGGAATGAAGGCATCCACCGCACCCAAAGGCCGTATTGCGGAGGAACATGGATACCCCATGCATATGTGTGAGATCCTGGATAAGCTGACAGCTCCCTATTATCTGGAGAGAACCAGCTGCAATACCCCGCAGAATGTCATTAAGACAAAGAACGCTATCAGGAAGGCATTCCAGAACCAGTTAGAGGGCAAGGGCTTTTCCATGGTTGAGATCGTTACAAGCTGCCCGACCAACTGGGGTCTTGAGCCGCTGGACGCGCTTGACTTTATTGAGCAGAAGATGCTTCCTGAGTATCCTCTGGGCGTAATAAGAGATAGAGATAAAGAATAGGGAGGGAACAGACTATGGAAACAAATTTATGTGTTGCCGGATTCGGCGGACAGGGCGTTATGACTCTGGGCAAGTTCCTTGCTACCGCAACTTGTGATTCTACAGACAAAAATGTTACTTTCTTCCCGTCATACGGCGCTGAACAGCGCGGCGGTACCGCAAACTGCTTTGTGGTTATCTCTGACGGTCTGGTTGGCGCGCCGCTGGGCGATGTCATGGACGATCTGATTGTTATGAACGGTCCTTCCCTGGCGAAGTTCCTGCCGACTTTAAAGAAGGGCGGCAACCTGTTCATTAACAGCTCCATCGTGGACGAGAATGAGATTGACAGGACAGATGTAAAAGTTATCAAGGCTCCCGTAACAGAGATGGCTCTGGAGATGGGAAATGCCAAGGTATTAAATGTTATTATGCTCGGTGTGTATGTCGGATATACAGAGGTGGTTTCTCCGGATGTAGTATGGGGAACCATCGAACACAAACTGGCCAAGAAGGCAAAGCTGCTTCCGCTGAACAAGCAGGCATTTGAGAAGGGGCTTGAGATTGGCCGTTCTCAGAAATAGAGAGGTACGACTTCTTTTGACTTAAAAAAACAGTCCGGTTTATCGGGCTGTTTTTTGCGTCTTGGCAGGAAATTTCGTTTCCTATTAAAATGAAAACGCTCCGCGAGGATTGCACTGCGTTGCAGGTCCTTAAAAAACTTGTTAAGTGTAATATGTGTCCGGGACATCCAGAACGGTAGTTTGTATAAAGGATGTAAAGATCAGTCAGAGCATTTTGTGAAAAAATGATGAACTTCATTTTGAGTGTTGACATATTCTTAAATTGGAACTAAAATTGTTGAGCATCGGACAGTTTGATAGTCAACAGAATGTGAGGTGAAGAATGGAACGAACAATTGAGCGGTCAATTGGAAATGCAATCCGCGTTCTCTCCAATATGATTCACAGAGAGATTACAAATTCACCCGGTATGAAGCTGGTGGAGCGAGTGACGGGTACAAATGCCTGGATTATCGGCTACATTGCCCAGCAGGGAGAGAACGATGTATTTCAGAGAGATCTGGAACAAAAGTTTGGAATTACCCGTTCAACTGCCTCGAAAGTGGTTAACCTTATGGTTCAGAAAGGGCTGATTGTGCGGGAAAAGGTTCCCGGAGATGCCCGGTTGAAAAAGTTGATGCTGACAAACCGATCCCGGGAAATGCTGGATATGATGGATAAGGAATTCCAGAGCCTGGAGGATACCCTGGCAGATGGGTTTACCTCGGAGGAGCTGGATCAGTTTTTCGGTTATATCCATAGAATGCAGAACAATATAAAAATGAGGGAGGAAAAACATCTATGATAAAGAAGTTAATGAAGTCAATAGGTGAGTACAAAAAAAATACGATGCTGGCTCCCATCTTTGTCATTGTGGAAGTGGTACTGGAAATATTAATTCCCTATGTGATGGCGATACTGATTGACAGTGGTATTGAAGCCGGGAATATGCAGGCTATTATAAAATACGGTGTCCTTCTGCTTATCTTTGCCTTTGTATCGCTTTTGTTCGGAGCACTGGCAGGACGCGAGGCTGCGATTGCGTCTTCCGGACTGGCAAAGAATCTGAGGAAGAATATGTATGCAAAGGTGCAGACTTATTCGTTTTCCAATATTGATAAGTTTTCGACGGCCAGTATTGTAACACGTCTGACTACGGACGTAACCAATGTACAGAATGCGTTTCAGATGGTGATCCGTGTAGCGGTTCGCTGTCCGATTATGCTGGTAGTGGCCCTGGTGGTATCATTTACGATTAATCGCAGACTGGCATCGGTATTCTTGATTATTGTTCCGATTCTGGCGTTTGTGCTGGCATTTATAAGTATTCGGGTTCATCCTTATTTCAAACGGGTATTTAAAACCTATGACCGCCTGAATGAGGTGGTGGAAGAGAATCTGCGTGGCATCCGCGTGGTAAAATCTTTTACCCGTGAGGAGCATGAGATTGAAAAGTTCGGAAAGATTTCACAGTCTATTTTTAAAGATTTCAGTAAGGCTGAGAAAATCATAACTCTGAATATGCCGGCCATGATGGCGGCGATTTATATCTGTATTCTTCTGATTGCGTGGCTTGGTGCCAAAGCAATTGTTTTAAGCGGAAATACCAGCGGCATTGTAGGCGGACTGACTACCGGTGAGCTGATGAGTATGTTTACTTACGCCATGCAGATTCTGATGAGTCTGATGATGATTGCCATGATTCTGGTTATGGTGATTATGTCAGTGGCTTCCGCAAGACGTATTGTAGAGATTCTGGATGAGCAGAGTGATATCCGGAACAAAGAGAATCCGGTAATGGAAGTCAAAGACGGAAGCATTGTTTTTGATCATGTGTCTTTCCGTTACGCTGCGGATGCAGAGCGGGATGTACTGTCGGATATCAATCTTGAAATCAAGCCGGGCGAGCGGGTCGGTATTCTGGGAGGCACCGGTTCTGCCAAGTCCAGTCTGGTGCAGCTGATTCCCCGTCTGTATGATGTAACGGAGGGCTGTGTGAAGGTCGGCGGAGTGGATGTTCGGGATTATGATATAGATACGCTCCGTACTGAGGTAGGCATGGTGCTTCAGAAAAATGTTCTGTTCTCCGGAACCATTAAGGAAAACCTGCGCTGGGGCAATGAGGAGGCTTCTGATGAGGAGCTGGTTCGTGTTTGTAAACTGGCTCAGGCGGATGAGTTCATTCAGCGCTTCCCTGATAAATACGACACCTACATTGAGCAGGGAGGTTCCAATGTCTCCGGCGGACAGCGGCAGCGTCTGTGTATTGCCCGTGCCCTGTTAAAGAAGCCCAAGATCCTGATTTTGGATGACTCGACCAGCGCGGTGGATACCAAAACAGATATGCTGATCCGGAAGGCGTTTGCGGAAGAAATCCCGGAGACAACAAAATTCATTATTACGCAGCGAATTTCTTCTATTGATGATGCAGATAAGATTATTGTCCTGGATGACGGTAAGATTATCGGTGTCGGAACCCATGATGAGCTGCTGAAAAATAATGCGGTTTATCGTGAGACGTTTGAATCTCAGCAGAAAGGCGGTGGTTTGAATGAATAACAGATCAGGAGCAAAAGATGCAAAAGGAACAGCGAAACGACTGCTGGGGTATCTGGGAAAGTATAAGATCCGGTTTACTATTGTTGTGTGCTGTATTGTTTTTGCGGCAATTACCACAGCCTTAGCCAGTCTGTTTATCCAGAGTCTGATTGACGATTATATTATGCCGCTTCTGACTCAGGATAACCCGGATTTTACAGGGCTGGCACAGTATATTTTAAAGATGGCGGCTATTTTTGCAGGCGGTGTGATTGCAGCGCTTGTTTATAACCGACTGATGGTTGTTGTGGCTCAGGGAATCTTAAAAGAGATTCGTGATGAGATGTTTGAGCATATGCAGCAGCTGCCGATCCGGTATTTTGATACACATACGCACGGAGATGTGATGAGTCACTATACCAATGATACGGATACTCTGCGTCAGATGATTTCCCAGAGTATTCCGCAGATGCTGAATTCGGCCATCACTATTGTGGCGGTATTTATTTCCATGCTGACCGTCAGTGTATGGCTGACATTGATCGTGATTGCATTCGTGTTTATTATATTCCTGGTAATCGGGAAAATCGCCGGCGGCAGCGCCCGGTACTTTGTGAGACAGCAGTCTTCTCTGGGTGATGTTAACGGTTATATTGAAGAGATGATCAATGGACAGAAAGTAGTTAAGGTTTTCTGCCATGAGGAAAAAGCCATAGAAGGTTTTGATAAAAAGAATGAAGATCTGTTCGAAAATATGGCGAAAGCGAATACCTATGCGAATATTCTGATGCCGATCATGAACAATATCGGATTTATTCTGTATGTGGTGATTGCCATTGTGGGCGGAGCTCTCGGAATCGCCGGTGTGACGAATCTGAGCCTGACAGGTATAGGTGTGCTGACACTGGGATCAATTGCTTCTTTCCTGCAGCTGTCCCGAAGCTTTATCAACCCGATCAGCCAGGTATCTCAGCAGCTTAACTTTGTGGTTATGGCCCTCGCAGGTGCGGAACGTATCTTTGAGCTGATGGATCAGGAAGTAGAAGAGGATAACGGAGATGTAACGCTGGTTCGTGTAAAAGAAGAGGATGGAAAACTGGTGGAGTGTCCGGAGCGGACCAACCGTTGGGCATGGAAGGTGCCGAAAGAGGACGGTACTTTCGATATGATCGAAATGACCGGTCATGTAGAGTTCCACAATGTAGATTTCGGCTATGTGCCGGAGAAGACGGTTCTTCACGATATTACACTGTATGCAGAGCCAGGCCAGAAGGTAGCCTTTGTAGGCGCTACGGGAGCCGGAAAGACGACGATTACCAACCTGATTAACCGTTTCTATGATATCCAGAAGGGAACAATTACCTACGACGGCATTGATATCGGCAGGATTGCGAAGCCTTCTCTGCGGCGGTCTCTGGGCGTAGTGCTTCAGGATGTAAATCTGTTTACCGGAACAGTTATGGATAATATCCGTTACGGTAAGCTGGATGCCACCGATGAAGAGTGTATTGCGGCAGCGAAACTGGCAAATGCAGACAGCTTTATCCGGATGCTTCCTCACGGCTATAATACCGTTCTGGCGGGAGACGGCAGCGGTCTGTCCCAGGGACAGCGTCAGCTGATTTCTATTGCCCGCGCGGCAGTGGCGGATCCGCCGGTTATGATTCTTGATGAGGCGACATCCTCCATCGATACCCGTACCGAGGCAATTGTCCAGCGGGGAATGGACGCTCTGATGAAGGGACGTACCGTATTCGTAATCGCTCACAGACTTTCTACTATTATGAACTCTGATGTAATCATGGTTCTGGAGCTGGGGCACATTATTGAGCGGGGAGATCATGATAAGCTGATTGCAGAGAAAGGTACTTATTATCAGCTGTATACCGGTGCGTTTGAGCTGGAATAATACTGCAGTGCCGCAGAATGCGGAACGGCTGGCATAAAAAAGAATATCGGCATTTGCCGGAATTGGGAAGAGACTGACGTTTTTCAGAGACGCCGGTCTCTTTTTTTGTGTATTCCCCTTCAGAAGTATGATATACTTCTTTTGGAGATGTAAGAATGTAAACGACAGGAGTAAGGGTTTCATTAGAGAAATACTGCTGTCGGCGAAATAAACGGAAACAGGATACCGGAGAAAAGGAGAATAATATGAGATATCCGAAATTTTTACCGAAAAACGGAACGATCGGCTTTGTGGCGCCTTCCTTTGGCTGCAATATCGAGCCCTACCGAACGGCTTTCAGACATGCCCTGGAAAAGTTTGAAAAGATGGGATATAAGACAGAACTGGGCCCCAACTGTTACGAAGGATGCGGAGTCGGGATCAGCAATACGCCGGAAAAATGTGCCAGTGAATTAATGGAATATTACTGCAGGGATACCAATGATGCGCTGATTTCCTGCGGCGGCGGAGAACTGATGTGTGAGGATCTGGGATATATGGATTTTGAACGGATCCGGGAGGCGGATCCCAAGTGGTATCTGGGATATTCGGATAATACAAATATGACCTTTCTGCTGACCACACTCTGTGACACAGCGTCCGTTTACGGACCCTGTGCCGCTGCTTTCGGGATGGAACCCTGGCATCCGGCGATCGGGGATGCCTTTGATATTCTGACAGGAAAGAAGCTGACGGTTCGGGGCTATGATCTGTATGAGGCGGAAGGGCTGAAAGATGAGGAGAATCCGCTGCTTCCCTATAATGTGTCAGAACCCTGTGTCAGAATCCGGGTTCCGGATCAGGATACGCATGTAGAGGGACGGCTGATCGGGGGCTGCATGGATGTGCTGACGCTGTTTCTGGGAACAAAGTTTGATGGTGTGAAAGAGTTTGCGGAAAAGTATAAAGAAGATGGGATTCTCTGGTTTCTGGAAGCCTGCGATCTGAATCCCATGGGAATCCGCCGGGCCCTGTGGCAGATGGAGCAGGCGGGCTGGTTCCGTTATGTGAAAGGATTCCTCATCGGACGTCCTCTGCATCACGGAGAGGTTTTCATTAATCTGGATCAGTATGAAGCCGTGACCGGCATTCTCGGGAAGTATGGAGTGCCGATCCTGATGGATCTGGATATCGGGCACATCCCGCCTTCCATGCCTCTGATCTGCGGAAGCTATGCGAAGGTGGATGCGGCCGGAAATGATATCAGCATAGAAATGCAGCTGCGGTAATGTGCGGAATCTGTCCTTTTCGGAGATGCCGGGAAAAAGGCGTCTCCGGGAATTTAACGGGAAATCACCATCTTGCAGATGGGGTTTCCCTGAGCGGAGAATTTCTGCTCATACTCCGTCATGACATTTCCGGAATTCATGGTCTCATCATGGTGGAGATCCCAGGTGGAAGAAATCAGCTTCCAGCCGGCCGGTTCGACCTGTTCCAGAGAAAACTGAAACAGATCCCGGTTATCGGTTTTGAACTCGATCTGTCCGCCGGGAGCCAGGATTTTATTATATCGTTTCAAAAACTGCAGGGAGGTAAGGCGGCGCTTGGCGTGCCTGTCCTTGGGCCAGGGATCGGAAAAGTTCAGGTAGATCCGGGACACCTCGCCTTCTGCAAACATGGAGCAGATATTTTCAGCGTCCATGCGGATAAAGCGGATATTGGAGGGACATGGCTCAAGGGCTTCCAGCTTTTCCAGACCGCGAACCAGTACGCTGGAATATTTTTCGATTCCGATGTAATTGATTTCAGGGTTCTGAATGGCCAGTGTGGTGATAAACTGCCCCTTTCCCATGCCTACTTCGATATGAATGGGGCGGTCGCTGCCGAATATTCCGGCCCAGTTTCCCGCCTGGGGATTTTCTTCTAAGATACAGAGTGGATGCGCCGCGATTACTTCACGGGATCCGGGAACATTTCTCAGTCTCATATATTAATTTCTCCATTTTCCAGTAATTTTTAATGATGTGATTTTACTATAGGTAAACGGCTTTTGTCCAGATGCAGCTTATAAAGTATAAAAGTTTTCTAAATTTCTTTTTTTTTCGGACATGTTCCCGTATAATAAAGCATTAAGGGTATTTTCTGGAAAACCTCCAAAGGGCAGTTACATGGCCATTCGGCCAATAACAGGGAAAGGAGTTTTGGATGGAAACAGAGAAGAAAGAAACGGAAGAGCAGAAGAGAAAGCGGATATGGGATATCCGTCCCTATCTGGCCATGGGCGCGACGGCGGTTCTGGTAGTGCTGGTCTGCATTATCATATTTTTCCTGCTGTTCAGATTCGGCGAACTGGCAGACGGAGTACGGGCGCTGGGGAAGATTCTGCAGGCTATTCTGATCGGTGCAGTTCTGGCTTATGTACTGAATCCGGTAATGATGTTTTTTGAACGGCGGCTGCAGAAGGCATTTCGGAAACGGATGCGGGATGAAAAAAGGATCCGGAAGCTGAGCCGGAGTATTGCCATAGCCGGTGCGGAACTGGTATTTCTGGGAGTTATTGTAGCTTTGCTGAGTATGATTATTCCACAGCTGATTATAAGTGTGGAACAGCTGGTGGTGACTCTTCCGGAACAGATTCAGGGTCTCATGGATCGGATGCAGGCTTTCTCGCGGGGGAATTCACCTCAGGCAGAGCTGGTGCGTCAGCTGATTACCAATGGTACGAGTTATCTGGAGAACTGGATCCGGAATGATTTTCTGAGCCAGGCTCAGGAACTGATGAGTTATATTACCAGCGGCGTCGTAGGCGTGGTAAAAACTATTTTCAATATTATAGTTGGAATTATCGTTTCTGTTTATATTCTGATGAAAAAGGAGACGTTTATCAGTCAGCTGAAAAAGCTGGTGTATACGATTTTTCCGCCAAGAGCCGGAAATCATGTCATGGAAGTGCTGCGGAAAAGCGATGATATTTTCGGCGGATTTTTTATAGGCGAAATCATAGACGCCATTATTATCGGTCTGCTGTGCTTCGGCGTATTGTATATCGGCAGATTCCCCTATGCGCTGTTGGTCAGCGTCATAGTAGGAGTTACGAATATTATTCCGTTTTTCGGGCCGTTTCTGGGAGCAATCCCGGGGGCGATTCTGATCTGCCTGGAGAGTCCGATCCACGCGCTGTATTTCCTGATTATCATTCTGATTATACAGCAGCTGGATGGAAATGTGATCAAACCGAAGGTGCTGGGAGATTCAACAGGACTGTCACCTTTCTGGGTTATTTTTTCTATACTCCTGTTTGGAGGAATTTTCGGATTTCTGGGAATGCTGTTCGGTGTGCCGGTGTTCGCGATTATCTATTATTTGATTAAGCGGATTGCGGAACATTTTCTCAGAAAAAGAGGACTGCCGGAAAAGACAGCCGATTATCTGGATTTCCACTATATGGATGTGGAAAACGGGAAGCCGGTGTTTTATGAAGAAGACCGTGAAAACCGTCATGTGAAAAAAAGTGAAGAATCCGGAGGGAAATTAAAAAAACTGTTCATAAAATGGAAGCAGAATGTGAAAAATAAGTAAAGAGTGAAAATTTGTATTGACAGAGCAGGATCTGATTTGGTATGGTATCTCTATCAAAAGGGAGTAGTTTGCATGGTATACCATGTTTACGTCATCCGTCAATACGATTGTCTGCGACAGGATAATCCGGAGCGTAACGAAGAAGCGAGACTTTTGTTGTATTCTTGATACAGCAGATACCGTTCGCTTCTTTTAATTTGCGCAAAATTGGCGGATATCTGCAAGAAATCATTCCTGAAGGAGGACCTGTTTTATGAGCAGTGAAAAAAACAAGTACAGGGAAAATGAAGATGCGGGTCTGGTGGAAGCATCCGGACAGCCTGCGCTCTATCAGATTTCCGGAAAAGACGCTTTGACGCGGCTGGAAAGCCGGGAAAGCGGCCTGTCATCAGCGGAAGTTCAGGAACGCCAGGAAAAATATGGTTATAATGAGCTGGCTGAAACAGGAAAGAAGAGTGTTCTGAGAATATTTGCGGAACAGTGGAAGGATTTTCTCGTAATGATTCTGATTGCCGCGGCAATTATTTCAGCAGTGCTGGGAGACTGGGAGAGTATGCTGGTTATTCTGATCGTGCTGGCTATGAACGCAGTTCTGGGAACAGTGCAGCAGGTGAAGGCGGATCAGTCTCTGGAGAGTTTGAAACAGTTGTCAGCGCCCAGCGCGAAAGTAGTGCGGGATGGAAAGAATCTGGTAATTCCTTCCAGAGAGGTAGTACCCGGCGATATTATTATGCTGGAAGCAGGAGACTATATCTGCGCAGACGGACGTATTATTGAAAATGCCGGAATGAAGATCAATGAGAGCGCTCTTACCGGAGAAAGTCTCAGTGTGGAAAAGGAAGATCTTCCCATCGAGGGTAATGCGGCCCTTGGCGACCGGAAGAATATGGTTTTTTCCGGAAGCTATGTTACCTACGGACGGGGTTCCTTTGTGGTATCTGACACAGGAATGCACACGGAAGTAGGAAAGATCGCTCAGCTGATGAAAAATACATCTGAGTCAAAAACTCCCCTGCAGGTATCTCTGGATCAGTTCGGAAAGAAGCTGTCCCTGCTGATTCTGATTATCTGCGCCGTTGTATTTGGCCTGAGCGTTTTCCGGGGCGAGGATATTGTTTCGGCCTTCCTTTTTGCGGTGGCGCTGGCTGTTGCCGCGATTCCGGAGGCGCTGAGTTCCATCGTTACGATTGTTCTGGCTTTCGGAACGAAAAAAATGGTAAAAGAGCATGTTATTATCCGTAAGCTGCAGGCGGTGGAAGGCCTGGGAAGTGTGTCCGTAATCTGTTCCGATAAGACGGGTACTCTGACTCAGAATAAAATGACAGTAATGCAGTTTTTCAGTGATGGAAATGTTACAGACTGCAGCAGTCAGTTCCCGGACGTTTCCGGAACAACTGCGGAAAAGCTGATTGATTTTGGCGTTTTGTGTTCAGATGCTATTGACAATGGAGAGACTTCCATCGGAGATCCGACAGAGATTGCTCTGGTTCGTCTGAGCAGTGATTATGGGAAAAGTCCTGAAAAGACAAGAGAGATGTTTCCCCGTCTGGGCGAGGTTCCGTTTGATTCCGACCGTAAGCTGATGTCTACAGTGAATCATTATAACGGACAGCAGATCTGCATTACAAAGGGTGCGGAAGATGTCATGATAGAACGGATTGCTTCGGTGGAAACTCCGGAGGGAATCGTTCCTGTAACAGATGAGTTCCGGAAGAGAATCCAGGAGGAGACACTTCACTTCTCCGAGCAGGGACTCCGTGTGCTGGCATTTGCTTATAAGCCGGTGGAAGACTGCCGGATTACGACGGAAGATGAAAACGATCTGATCTTTGTGGGACTGGTGGCTATGATGGATCCTCCGAGAGTAGAGTCGGCAGATGCGGTTGCCACCTGTATCAGCGCCGGCATCCGTCCGGTAATGATTACCGGCGATCATAAAGTGACGGCTGCGGCGATTGCCCGCAAGATCGGCATTCTGACCGATGACCGCAGAGTTGTAGAGGGTGCAGAGCTGGATTCCCTCTCAGATGAGCAGCTGGAAGATTTTGTGGGAGATGTGGCAGTTTATGCCAGAGTGTCGCCGGAGCATAAGATCCGTATTGTGCGCGCATGGCAGAAAAAAGGCAATATTGTTTCCATGACCGGTGACGGCGTGAATGATGCGCCCGCTCTGAAACAGGCGGACGTAGGTGTTGCCATGGGAATCACAGGAAGCGATGTGGCCAAGGACGCGGCGTCCATGATCCTTACGGACGACAATTTTGCTTCCATTGTAAAGGCGGTTGAGAACGGCCGGAATGTGTACGCCAATATCAAAAAGTCCATTCAGTTCCTGCTTTCCGGAAATATGGCGGGTATCCTGGCGGTCCTGTATGCATGTATCGTAGGATTTTCAGCTCCGTTTGCCGCGGTTCATCTGCTGTTTATCAATCTTCTGACAGACAGCCTTCCCGCAATTGCGCTGGGTCTGGAGCCGCACTCCCATGAGGTGATGGATGAAAGGCCGAGACCGAAGAATGAATCAATTCTGACAGGAAGCTTTTTAAAGACAATCTTTATTCAGGGTATCGTGATCGGCGCGATGACAATGATCGCCTACCATATTGGTCTTACTGAGAGTGAGGCATGTGCAAAAACAATGGCTTTTGCCACACTTTGCCTGTCCAGACTGGTACATGGATTTAACAGCAAAGCAGCAGTACCTGTGATCTTTACAAAGAGATTTGTGGACAACAGATATCTGATCGGCGCATTCTTTATCGGACTTTTGCTGTTGTGCGCGGTTCTGCTGATCCCTCCTCTGCAGTCTGTATTCCAGGTTGTGCCGCTTGACTGGTTTAAGCTGCTGATGATCTTTGTACTTGCAGTGGCAAATCTGTTTATTATTCAGGCGATCAAGGCGATCCTTAATGGCAGAAAACACAAATAAGAGTCAGTTTGTTGTCTGACAGCTGAAGGAAAAACAGAAAATTCGTCAAAACAGATAAATGTTTTGACGAATTTTCTATTATGTGGCATACTAAGAGAGTCTTAAAAGAAGATGAATTCACACAGGAGAATATTATGAAAAAGTTATGGAAAAGAGCAGGAACATTTTTCCTTACGGCAGCTGCGGTTCTGGGATTCGCAGGTGCGTCCCCTGCCTATGCTGCAGAGGAGACTGTTTCCTGGCCTTCCGGACCGCAGATTTCGTCCCCCTGCGCGATTGTCATGGAAGCCAACACGGGGGCGGTTTTGTATGAAAAAAATGCGGATGAAGTTCATTACCCTGCAAGTATCACAAAGATAATGACAACGCTTCTTGCCATTGAGAACAGTTCGATGGATGAGATCGTTACCTTTTCCGCGGATGCGGTTTATAAAAATGAAGGGGATACTTCTCATATCGCCAGAGATCTGGACGAGCAGATGACTATGGAACAGTGCCTTTATGCTGTTATGCTGGAGTCCGCCAATGAATGTGCCTATGCGGTGGCGGAGCATGTGGGCGGCGGCAGCAGCCAGGCATTTGTAGATATGATGAATGCGAAAGCGGCGGAACTGGGATGTACGCATACTCACTTTAACAATTCGAACGGTCTGCCGGATGAGAATCATGTAACCACCTGCCGGGACATGGCGCTGATTTCAATAGCAGCTATTCAGAACAGTACGTTCCGTCAGATCACCGGTACCGTGAGGTATACGATTCCGCCTACCAACAAGCACGCGACAGAGACCCCGCTGAATAATCATCATCAGATGCTCAGCGCATATAAGGGAAGGCAGTACCTGTACGACTCCTGTATCGGCGGAAAAACCGGGTATACAGCTGCGGCCGGAAGTACGCTGGTGACTTATGCGGAGCGGGATGGTATGCTTCTGGTCTGTGTGATCATGAACTCTCAGAGTACTCATTATCAGGATACGGCGGCGCTTTTTGACTATTGTTTTGCTAACTATAAGATGTATAACGTATCACAGAATGAGACTCGTTATAGTAATGCCGGTCAGACGGATACATCGTTATTCGGAGCGGCGGAGCCTTTTGCCGAGCTGGATGCGGAAGCGGAGATTATTCTTCCGGTTAATGCGGAATTCGCAGATACAGATACAG
>CAMLYL010000072.1 GCA_946491665.1 uncultured Lachnospiraceae bacterium
CTCCAGTCGATAGTTCGGAACCTGACTTCCCTCTGCCTGTGCCCGCTTCATCTCCCGTTCAATTCCAATCTGAATAAAACGGATAGCCCGATCCGCACGATCCACAGATTCCTGCATAATCCTTGCCATCTCTTCCCGGTCAAACTCCACTTCCAGACGGTGCAGCTTATAAGCCTGAAGAGTACTGGGGTTCAGATTGTTCCGCGACAAAAGAAGAACAACTGTCCAGAATCGGAACAGATCCCCGATTTTCCGAACTTCTCCCTCTTCTTTCTCCTCACAGTAAATGAAACGGCAGCTTCCCGGATACTGATTCCTCTTCCAGAACTCAGAACTCTCCTGCTCCTTCCGGTTATCCCATACATTCTTCAGATAATCCTCCCGGATCTCCGGACGCAGGCAAAGAGTAACCAGAAGAATTTCTTCCGGCGCTTTCGCGTGAAGCTTATACTTTCCGGAAAGCTCTTCATGAGCTCTGATCTGCTCTTTATCTATCACCGGTTCATATATTACCTTTGGACTCAGCCGGTCTTCTTTCACAATCTTTGCCTCGAATCTGGCTTCCGGCACGGGCACTCCTCCCAGCATATGAGTCAGCCGGACAAGAGGAACCGGATTTTCCCGTATTTCTCCCTTCCAGCCGGCATTCTCATAAAAGTCATAGGGATTCAGCCGGGCACAGGGATGAGCAATCATATCCTCCTCATCCTGAATTCTGACGATAACCGCCCGCCAGGATTCCTTGTCCTGCACCAGTTCCAGCAGTTCCGGCAGCGCCTCTTCTATGGTTGCTCCTGCCTCAATCCACTGGCAGAAACCGACTTCTCCTTTTGCGAGCGTCTCTGAAAAAAGCGGGTGAAACTGTCCGAAGGATTCCATTGTTTTTTTATTCTGAATTAAAACAGAATACATAAGACTCCTTCCCGCACCATGTTATCTGGCAGCAAAACCATCCTGTTTCTTTAACTCGTCCGCAATATCCAGGATCTCGCGCTCCCTGCGGCTCAGTCCCAGTTCGCCGTAAGCCGCGGCAATGATGCTGCAGGAACGGCTGAACAGATAATCATGGTAAATATCACGGCTCCGCGTATTTTCCTCTTCCACATCCTGAAGGAACATCTTAAACTGTGCATCCAGAATCTTTACCATCTCCAGAGGAAACTCTTTTGCGGAGGTGATTCTCTTCAAATACTTTCCGATCTCCTCGATTTCAATTCTCAGAAGGCGGATCAGACTCTCCTCGTTATAACTCTCGGACTTCAGAGATCTCTTCATCAGCAGCGGAAGATCAAACACACTTCTCGGCCGGTTTTCCGCGCCCAGTGGATATTCCTCAATCCAGAACCGGCTGAGCTGACGGATCAGGAAACACTCCTCCGGAAGAACACCATCGTCAATGTCCGCCGTCACAAGCTCTTCCACCCGGGCAAGCGTCTTCTTCACCAGCTCCGGATAAATAGCAAAGGAATCCAGGATCTCATACAGGTGATCACAGGGCGTTCCATTAGACACTACCAGAGTCTCAAGACCATCCCGCATTTTTAACTGATCAATTTTCAGGCGGTATTCCTTGTGTTCCATTGTCACATCGCAGAGCTCCACATAACGTGCCAGCATCCCCCAGAAGAAAGCCGCATAGATCTCCTGCTCCTGCATCTGCTGATTGCCTTCGTCCAGATCCGGCATCTTGGTTACCACATGCCACCAGCGGTCAATATGAGGCGTAATGGCGCGGCTCTTATGAGCCTCCGGATGAATCTGTGAAATCAGTTCAAAATACGCTTTATAATATTCTCCTCCGTTCCGGTTGGACGTCATGGAATGCTCCGGCGGAGCGAACTTGCTCAGGTTGTTTGCCCGGAGCCCGTAGATAGACTGGTAGAACAGAATCATATTCTTTCCTACATCCGGATCCTCCACGCCTCCGCTGTTTTTCAGTTCTTTGCTGATCAGAGCAGATCTTGGGCTGTCATTATTGGGATCAATCACCGGATTGAAAGCGCAGGCATAGATCGGATCCCGCTCCTCGCCCAGCGGACGCTCAATAAATGGCACAGAAAGCGCACGCGTGGACCGGATGACTGCTCTCACATACTGATCCACCTCAGTGGTGTCAAACGCGCCTTTCTCATACTCCGCTTCCGCCTCCAGAGCCTGAATAATATCCATATCTACCTCTGATCCGTAAAGCTTCATCAGCGTATCTTTAAAGTAACCCAGAATACCGTCTTCAAAAATCTCTGTAAAATAATTGTCATTCTGAGGCTTCGTGGAAAGCATGGAATAACGGCGCACCCGGTTGTAAATATTTTCCGCAAGCTCACTGTCGATACTCATAGTACTTCCTGTATAGGGCATCTTTTTGCTCATTTCCCGCAGACACTTCACCGATGCACACACATAACGGGCAGTCATACCCTTTGTATGCTGATACCGTTTGGAAATATCAGCAATCCGCTTCTCAATATTGGAAACCCTGGAATCAAAGGAAGCAAAAAAGCTCTGGAACGCATCACAGAGTCCCTTCACATAATCGATGCCCTCTTTTAATACCAGCACAAGCACTGTATTCACTCTGTATTCATTTGCCTTTGACAGGTATGTATTGTAAGCAGATTTCAGATCCTCCTGCTCCCCGGTCAGCTTTCCGGTCAGCTTCTTGAGTATGGACAGCTTCCGCTCAGAAAGACTTTCCACACCCTCGATCTCATCTGTATTGGGATCGTCGAAATGAGCTTTCGCAAAACCGTCGAACAGACGCTCCGCATCCCGGTTCTGCGCCTCGATCATCACCAGCGTCTCCTTTAACAGTTCCAGAGTCTTATAAAGGAAATAGCGAACCGCATTGGGATGAACAAAATCCCCGTTATTGCGCAGATATGTCTCCAGACGGTGCGCCAGCTTATCTCCGGTCACCTCTCCCGGAGCCTTGAACATGGCATAGGCAATGGTATTGGCGGAATCCTCACTGCGCCGCACGATCATTGCTTTATACTTTTCCAGCTCGCCATAGGCAGTCTGGAAACTCTCCCAGGAATCCTTGCCGCCTTCCAGGGAAGAAAAGCTGTTTCTCACCTGCTGAAGCTGTCCGTCCAGGTCGGGCTGTCCTGAGGATTCATCGACCGTAATCTTCTGTACCAGAGCGTCCACATACTCCGTCCACTTGTCTCCTACCCTTGTCAGACCGTCCTCACTGAACACATAGCAGGAATTCACAATGGCCCGCGCAAAGGGATCCTTGTTCTTTGCCATGGACTCCACAGCCTCAATATAAGTATTGACCGGATCCACATCCGCCGCGGAAATTCCCTGAGCCCGCTGCAGCGCCACACGGCGCACCATGTCCTTGTACATATTGTCAAAAACAAGCCACTGTTTGGACACACACTCTTTCGCCCAGTTTAAAGCGATATATTCTTTCACATCCTCAAAAGGATAAATCAGCATGGAAGACCCTGCGCCTGCGTAACGGTTGCGTCCTTCCTCTTCGCAGAGACGGCGGATCGTATTATCTTCGGAAGAATTGCTCCGCTTATTCATGGATCCGATGGACTGTGCGTAAATACAGTTGGCCGCATGATCCAGATACTGATTAAAGGAATTCAGCTTGCTGCCTTCTGCGTTCTGGGCGTCAAACAGGAAGCAGAAATCGTAGGGGCGCACCGCATACTCCTCATATCCGGCAGATCCCACCCGGGGGAAATCAATCTTGACGGTATCCTGATAGCTGTCCGGCAGAGTCTTATCCCCTTTCATCAGAAACGCATCCAGCTCACGAAGGGTCGCGTAGGCGTTGCTTCTCAGAGTATTTCTCTCAACCTGCCCCGGAATTACCTCGTCAAATACTTCCGGCAGAATAAAGAAGCCTCTGGTGATATTGGCGCTCTGACGGAAATGAGTCGCCAGATAATTTTTAATATAAAGAGCTACCGGAAGAATCAGTCCGGATCCGGTACCGCCTGCCAGAGAGCTGACAATAATCACGCGCAGCGCCTGCTCGCCCTGTCCCTCTTCCAGCTTGTAAAGATCCTGAATTGCTTCATGAAGCTGCTCCATTTTGCCTGCCCGGAGAGCTGTGTCAAAGGCCAGTCTGGAAATTGCCCGAACCTGTCCGGCGCCTTCCGTCAGAGTCTTGCTGTTCAAAATGGCATTTACCGGGAACCAGTTGTCTCTGGCGTGAGTATCAATATTCAGATACTCTCCGACTGACAGTTTGGTCGATGTCTGGATAATCTTAATAAACGGATTCAATCTCTGGATTTCCCGCAGCTCATTAATGTCCGTGTCAAAAACCGCAAATCCCAGATTCTTCCGCTGCTCCTCGGTTACCAGCTTTGAAACCTTGCAGACAATCTTCGATCCAGTTCCTCCGAGTCCTACTAACAATGTGGGTGCTATCATAGTTTCCTCCTTACTTGGGCTGCTTTCTGCCCATACGGATACCCTCCTGAGGGGTTCCTCCTCATAATAATCTTATTTTTCTTCTCTATATTTGTTCCGGGAAATGTCCCTCTTCCATTTTTCCGCAGATTATTTCATTGACGGAACACAGTTGTAGGTCACGCCCTCCTGCCGCATCGCTACAGAAATCGTGCAGCCGGAGCCGATGCGCATATTCTTCACCATACTCTCCTCCACCGGACTGCCGTCAAAGGTCACATTCCGTTTCTTTACAAAGGCCGCCGCATTGGTAACAATCATGCGCCTCCCGCCTGCAGCCTTCACCGCCAGTTTCGGAAGTCCCACGCCTTTCGGCACAAAACGGATAGTAGCGGTCTGAGCCCGATACGGAATAATCGTGCTTGCCACACTCTTTTCGACCTTCCCCTTGGCCGTCATCGCCCGGATGCCGACTTTATTGGGCGTACAGTCAATTCTCGGACTGGACTGCAGATTCTTCGGCAGGTATTTCTTGAAGGGCGGCAGATAACCAAGAACCAGAATCACAATAGCCGCCAGGATTACCAGCTTAATGATGATCTGCGCATAACGCTCCCAGATCGTCCGCTGATCATCTACGTGAAGCGTTCCTACGCCGGAACCGCTCCAGGTAGCCGCCCCCTGCATTCCCTCATAGGAAATCACATATTGATAATCCCCGGTATACAGACTTGACTTCAGCTTGATCAGATTCAGCATGGGAATCAGCTGCAGTTCTCCCGGCGTTTCAGTCTTCTGAAGCTTGAAATAGAAATCGCCGCCGTTCTCATCCATAATTACGGAAAAATCATCCACATTCATGGCATCCCACTGCTCCTGTGTAGGCGTCTTCCCCGCAATCGTCATCTGAACCAGAATCGGATCTGAGGTCATATCTGCGGCCACGCCGCTCACGACTGCCGTGGGGCTGGTTGTCTCTGTAAAACCGATTTCCTTATCGGAAAACACACCCAGATCCAGACTGGTGCTGACGGAATTATAGGTCAGGAAAGTGGCTGTCACATCAATGTGAAGTGTTCCCTCCGCTCCGTCGGCTCCCTCCTGCAGGGTAATCACATCTCCGTCTCCCACGCCGCTGATCACATTATCATTATTCGTGATCTCGGCGTTATATACAATATTTCCCAGAAGCTCCGAAGTCTCTACCGGATCTTCTGTTCCTCCCTTGACAAAACCAAACCGGATGGTATAGTCGCCGGTCCGGATATCCGCCTCGTCCACCTGATCGCCTGATTCATCAAACAGATAGGCCCGGATCTCCACATTAGGCTTATAAAAGACCTCTACGGTGTCCGCCCCGGTCACATCCAGCGTATATGTACCCGCGTCAAAATCTCCCTGAATCGTCAGAACCTGACCAACCAGATCCGTATTGACAATGGCGTCGCTGTATTTTCCGCCGCTGTCCGCCTGTTCTGAATATTTCACCTGAACCGGATCACTGTCACCGGTATATTCTGTTCCGTCAGGACCGGTAATTCCCTGAATGGAAACATTCTGACCCTGAGCAAAAATGGTGAGCTCTCCCATAGGAACATCAAAGGAAGCCTTCCCATCCGTTACATTCTCATCCGGCAGGCGGTTGCTGTTAAAGATCCGGGTGGAAATTCCCGTAATCTTTGACAAGATATCACTGCTGTTCAGCGCCTCTTCGTAAAAAATATTTTTGGAATCATCCGGGTCAATACTGCCATCGGCTCCGCTGGCGCTCTGTCCCATACTGAAAAACATAACCCGTACAGAATCATCCTTGGAAGAGAAAAAGCTTTTCACCTCAGATTTACTGACATTCTCAAAGTCTCCGTCTGTCAGAACCACGAGCCATTTCTCCGTGGCATCCGTCCCCAGAAGATCCTGATAGGCTTTCCGCACAGAAGTGAACGGCGTATTTCCCATTACCGTAAGCATATCATGCACTTTTGCGACATTCGTGCTCTGACCGTCCGCTCCATTCAGCGTAAGCTTCGGCGGCGCATCAGATCTGGTCACATGATTTGATCCCTCATTATGATCAAAATCACTCATTACATATACGTTCATCAGATCCTGCTCGCCCAGCATGGCGGCAAACACTTCCATGGCATATTTTGCCTGACACCACCGATCCAGCGGAACTCTCGAACCGTCTGTGGTTCTCGCCATACTTCCGGAATCATCATATACAACATTAATCACACGGGATACCCCTGTTTCTGCCGCCCGGGCCGGAACGACCTGACACATAACAGCGGCAATCAACATCAGAGATGCAAGAAAAACAGATACTACTCTTCTCATAACCCTTCTCCTGTCAAAAATCATATCTGTGTACATTTTAAAACATTTATTGTCAAAAGTCTACTGTCTACACCCAATTACGTCCTGGTTTTACCCGAAAATACAGCCAAAAAAACAGTTTATATTATAATTTATCTTCATTTCGACGCTGTCCGGGCACGCCTACAGGTGCAAATCCTTTCATTCCCTTCCGGATGCATGGGCTGCACAGCGGCCGGAGGGGCGGCTGATATGATCTTCCGCTGTCCGCACCGTGCCTGATTCCGGATACGAAAAATCGTAAAACGGGGCCGCTTCCGCAGCCCCTTTATAAGTCCGTATATTCTACTGGAAGAACGCCACACCGGACTCAAAAATCTTCATATCCTGCTCACCGTAAATATTGATGGCAACGCCGTCGCCCCGACGCTCGGAGTGAGCCATTTTTCCGAGCACGCGGCCGTCGGGACTGGTAATTCCCTCGATTGCCATATAGGAACCATTCACGTTCCACTCTTCATCCATGGTCGGCATTCCGTTCTCATTGACATACTGAGTCGCCACCTGTCCGTTGGCAATCAGCTTATCCAGCCACTCCTTCGGCGCCACGAAGCGGCCCTCTCCATGGGAAGCCGGATTGGTGTAGACCTTTCCAAGCTCCGCCTGTGCCAGCCAGGGAGACTTGTTGGTCACAACCTTTGTATAAACCATTTTGGAGATGTGACGGCCGATAGTATTATAGGTCAGTGTAGGCGAATCCACGCTGCCATCCTGAATCTGTCCATAAGGAACCAGTCCCAGTTTAATCATCGCCTGGAAACCATTGCAGATTCCCAGCGCCAGACCATCTCTCTCATTCAAGAGACGTTCTACCGCTTCTTTCATCTTCGCGTTGCGGAAAGCGGTCGCAAAGAACTTGGCGCTTCCTTCCGGTTCATCACCTGCAGAGAATCCTCCGGGGAACATAATAATCTGCGCCTGGTCAATCGCCTTCACAAATACATCCACAGAATCCCGAATATCCTCCGCTGTCAGATTCCGGAATACTCTTGTAATCACATTTGCGCCAGCGCGCTCAAACGCCTTTGCAGAATCATATTCGCAGTTGGTACCCGGAAATACCGGAATAAATACCGTAGGCTTCGCCACTTTATTTTTACAGATATATATATCTTTCGCATCATAAAGCTTCAGGGGCAGTTCGGAAGTATCCTCTGTTGCTCTGGTAGGGAATACCTTCTCCAGGGTTCCCGTCCATGCGTCCAGCGCTTCATCCATGGAAACGCACATATCACCATAACGGAACTCCGGCTCCTCCAGAACCGTACCGATCAGAGTCACGTTCGACGCAGCCGCGCCTTCTGCCACTGCTGCCTTCACAGCAGATACTTCTCCAGCATCCACTTCCGCCACCAGATTGCCGAATCCCGGCGCAAAAACTTCCTCCGGCTTCAGGCAGCCGCGGATGGACGCACCCAGTTTATTTCCGAAAGCCATCTTGCTGACTGCCGCAGCAATTCCCTTGGAATCCAGGGCATAAACAGAAACCAGCTTTTTCTGCTGAATCAGGCGGTATACAACGTCATACAGCTTCATGATCTTCTCATAATCCGGCAGATCATAGGCATCCTTATCAACCTTAAACAGCATCAGCTTATTTCCGGCTTTCTTCAGTTCCGGCGTAATAATATCCTGCTCTTTTGCCACATCCACCGCAAAGGAAACCAGTGTAGGCGGCACATCAATATCATTGAAGGTTCCGGACATGGAATCCTTTCCTCCAATCGAAGGCAGACCAAATCCCATCTGCGCGCTGTAAGCGCCCAGCAGCGCCGCGAAAGGCTGACTCCAGCGGGAAGGCTCCTCACTCATTCTGCGGAAATACTCCTGGAACGTAAAGCGGATCTTCTTATAATCACCGCCTGCAGCCACAATCTTGGATACAGACTCCAGAACAGCGTAAGCCGCTCCGTGATAAGGACTCCAGCTGGACAGATACGGGTCGAAACCATAGCTCATCATGGTCACCGCGTCACACTTTCCGGTCATCACAGGCACCTTCGCCACCATGGACTGCGTCTCTGTCAGCTGATACTTTCCGCCGTAAGGCATATATACGCTGCCCGCGCCGATGGATCCGTCAAACATCTCCACCAGTCCCTTCTGGGAGCAGACATTCAGATCCTTCAGAGTATCCAGCCATGCTGCTTTCACATCATTCTTTTCCAGATCATCGGCAACCGTATCCAGAGCAATCTTATCCAGATAGTTGTCCTCCCTGGAAGGAATCTCAACTGCCACGCTGGTCTCCTGATGAGCGCCGTTGGTGTTCAGGAACGCCCGGGACAGATTTACAATTTCTTTTCCGCGCCATACCAGAACCAGACGGGGATCCTCTGTAACAACAGCCACAGGAACTGCCTCCAGATTTTCCTCATCAGCGTAAGCCAGGAACTGATCCACGTTCTCCGGCGCAATCACAACTGCCATACGCTCCTGAGACTCGGAAATCGCAATCTCCGTGCCGTCCAGTCCGGCGTATTTCTTTGGCACCTTGTCCAGTTCTACCCGCAGTCCGTCCGCCAGCTCACCGATGGCAACGGAAACGCCGCCTGCACCGAAATCGTTACATTTTTTAATAATATAGGCAACCTCTTCCCGGCGGAACAGTCTCTGGATCTTTCGCTCAGTAGGCGGGTTACCCTTCTGAACCTCCGCACCGCAGGTATCAATAGAAGAAGTCGTATGGGCCTTGGAAGAACCGGTAGCGCCGCCGCATCCGTCACGTCCGGTACGGCCGCCCAGCAGAATAATAATATCTCCCGGATCAGAAGTCAGACGCTGAACCGCACGGCGGGGAGCCGCCCCGAGAACTGCTCCGATTTCCATACGTTTTGCCACATAATTGGGATGATAAATCTCTTTTACGAGACCGGTAGCAAGACCGATCTGATTTCCGTAGGAACTGTATCCGTCTGCTGCGGAGCGCACAAGCTTCTTCTGAGGCAGCTTGCCCGGCATGGTATCCTTCACAGACTTTGTAGGATCCGCCGCTCCGGTAACACGCATAGCCTGGTAAACATAAGTACGTCCGGAAAGGGGATCACGGATCGCTCCGCCCAGACAGGTAGCCGCACCACCGAAAGGCTCAATCTCTGTCGGATGGTTGTGCGTCTCATTTTTGAAATTAATCAGCCACTCTTCTTCTTTGCCGTCCACCTCCAGGGGAACAACAATCGAGCAGGCATTGATCTCATCAGACTCCTCCTGATCCTGCAGCCTGCCCTCTTTTTTCAGCTTCTTCATTGCCATCAGGGCAAGATCCATCAGGCAGACAAATTTATCCGGTCTGTCTTTATAAAGTTCTGCAAAATTCTCCTTATACTGCTCGTAGGACTTCTGAATGGGCTCCAGATAATCGCCCTCCCCGAAAGTAACCTCCTTTAACTCTGTGGAAAAGGTGGTATGACGGCAGTGATCGGACCAGTAGGTATCCAGCACACGGATCTCTGTCATAGTGGGATCTCTGTGCTCCTCACCTGCAAAATAATTCTGAATATGAAGGAAATCCTTGAAGGTCATAGCAAGTCCCAGGGAATCATAGAGTTCCTTCAGGGGAGCCTCCTCCATGGAAGTAAATCCGTCAAACACAATAACGTCTGCAGGCTCTGCAAACTCCTGCACCAGAGTTTCCGGTTTCTCCAGACCGGTCTCACGGGAATCCACCGGGTTAATGCAGTGGTTCCTGATAGCTGCCAGCTGCTCCTCCGTAATATCACCCTCGATCACATAGGTGGTAGCGGTACGGATCACCGGCTCCTCCTCCTCGTTCAGCAGCTTCACACACTGTTCAGCGGAATCTGCTCTCTGGTCAAACTGTCCGGGCAGGAACTCTACACTGAAGGTCTTTCCGCCGTTCAGATCAAAAGTCTCCTCATAGACATCGTCCACCGGCGGCTCGGAAAACACGCTGACAAGCGCTTTCTGATAAGTTTCATCAGAAATATTCTCCACATCATAGCGGATCAGCTCACGGACTTTTGTAACTCCGGAAATGCCGAGATAGCTTCTGATCTCAGACTGCAGTTCCTTTGCCTTTACCGCATAAGCTTCTTTTTTCTCTACATAGACTCTGCGTACATTGCTCATTGGGATCCCTCCATCTTTTTCTTTATGATTGTCCTTTTTCTGTCTTCTTATTACTGCCTGCTTCACGCACACAAAAATACTTTTCAGAATCCTTCTGTACTTCAGTATATAAGATACAGATAGATTAGTGAAATTAATATATTTAATCCTTTTTATTAGCATCGCTAATCATCACTGTTGACTTTTGATTTCCGCAAAGGTTATACTTATGTTATATTTTACACTTGCCCGGTGATGCCCGCAACCTTTATTTTTATTATCAAATATACATTCAGGAGAACGTCCATGGACATTAATTACGAATTGTACAAAGTATTCTATTATGTTGCCACCACTTTAAGCTTTTCAGAAGCCAGCCGGCACCTGTTTATTTCCCAGTCAGCGGTCAGCCAGTCCATCAAAGCGCTGGAGAAGAAGCTGGGACAGCCGCTCTTTGTCCGGAGCACAAAAAAAGTAAAGCTGACTCCGGCAGGCGAACTTCTGCTAAAGCATATAGAGCCGGCAGTACATCTGATCGGCCATGGGGAAGCGCAGCTTATGGAAAGCCGGAGTCTGGGACTGGGACAGCTCCATATCGGGGCCAGCGACACCATCTGCCGTTACTTCCTGGTGCCCTATCTCAATGAATTCCACAAAAAATATCCCACGGTTCCCATCAAGGTGACCAACGCCACATCTCTGACCTGTGTGGATCTGCTGGAACAGGGGAAGGTAGACATGATCGTAACCAACTCTCCCAATCCCCGTCTGAATCAGTCTTATATTGACAAAACTGTAGCGGAGTTTCACGATGTTTTCATTGCCAATCCGGACTATTTTCCTTTTACAGAAAAAGAAATCCGCCTGCAGAAGCTGACGGATTATCCTCTGATCGTATTAGAGCGCAACTGTACCACTACGGAATTTCTGCGCCGTCTTTTCCTGCAGCACCATCTGGAACTGATGCCCGCCATCGAGCTTTCCAGCAATGACCTGCTGATTGACCTGGCGCGGATCGGTCTGGGAATTGCCTTTGTACCGGACTACTGTGTGCAGAATGCTTCCGATGACCTGACAGTCCTGCGCATCCGGGAATCCATGCCCGCCCGGCAGATGACTGCCTGTGTCAATCCATCCATGCCGGTCAACGAATCCACACGGAATTTTCTGGAACTGCTGCCGACAGTGCAGAGCTAACAGGGCTTATATTTCTATTCTTCCACGAAAATGCCGGTAAGCTTCGGCACATGAAAACGGCTGGTAAACAATTCACATTTGCACAGAAAAGAATAAAAAATATGTCTGCCCTGGCCGGAGAGAGATTCGTAATTTCCCTGGCCTTTGGCAAGAATTACATCTGCCTGATCCACTGCCTCCTTTGCATATTCCGGAAGCATATCATAAATGGTTCCCCCTACAGGAAGGCCGTTGTCAATAACTTCCGCAGCCTTATGGATCCCCACATATTCCGTGTCTTCCCGTGTGGCGTCATTCAGCGCCTCGCCGCCCCGGACCAGCACGCTCATTTTTATCTGCGGAAACTTCCTGTTCATCTGTTCAAGAAAAAGCTTGTCCAATACAATTTCTCCACAGTTATCTGCAATCAGCAAAAAACGCTGCGCGTCCCGGCACTGCTTAACAAACGACAGCATCACAGCTGTATCTTCCTCACGCAGCGCAGCCTCATCAAAAAGATGAAGAAATGTCTCTTCGTCAACCTGGTTCATCGCTCCAAAATCAATATAATTGCCTATGCGGGCAAACATAAAAGCGGTGATAAACGGATCCTCAGAAGCTTCTATTCTTGTTCTGAGCGATTCCTCCATAGAAAGCACAAGATCATTATATTTTTTCTTAATCTCTCTGTAAGGCGGCTTCTGTCCAAAATGCTTTTCGTAGACTTTATTAAATAAATAAACCAGATACGGGGAAGTATCATTCTCGTTCCTGCTGTCTATAATGTTCCTGATTTCCGACAGATAAGCGCTGTCCTGTGTTATATGCGCCTGCTTGTCGTACAGACAAGCCGCGCAGCTCTCTGTGATTCTCATAAGCAACCTCCCCTGTTTGGCTGGATTTTCCTTCTATAATAAAAAGCCTCCTGTCCGTATGCAGTTTTATTTTACTACATGCGGATGGGAGGCGCAAGGAAATACCCTGTCCTATTGCTTGTTTCAATGATAAAGAAATTATAATATTACTCATCTACACTGATCGTCAATCTCTCAAAACATTCTCTCGCCGATTCCTCTGAAATAACATTTCCCAAAAGAACACCGGTATCAGAGTCTCCTATTAATATGGCAAAATCAAATTCACTGTCATTATATGACCAGAAAATATACTCATTGGAATCCTTAGAACCCGAATCCAGTACAGTGGCACTTGCATCTGAATTTACAGCATCCACATATTGTTCATAGGCATCAGCCTCGATAAACGTCCCCTCAGAAAGACCATCTCCATTTTCTGTAATTTCAAACGGAACGTCTGAAGACATATCATATCCGCCTGTTGTGTCAAGCTCTATTCTGACAGTATCCCCGGTTTCCACTTCAAATGTATACGCCTTATAAGTTTCTGCATTATTGCTTTCTGTATTGCCGCATCCCGATATACCGAATAGCAGACATCCTATACTACACATTATTAATATTTTCCTTTTCATAACCTTATTACTCCTGTGTCTCCCGTAATTTAGCAATTGCCGCATCAGCCTTTTCTTTAAATGCAATCTGTTCTGCATCCTGATAACCCAGTGCAAAGATCTGTGAAATCTGATCATTATTAAAAAGAATCATCTTCTGGGCATCCAGAAATCCCTCAGGATAGACTACTCCGGTATAATCCCAGAGTTTTCCTTCCTGCCCGCCCTTTTGACAAACGCCTGCAATCATTACTTTCTTTTTACTGCTCCCAATCTTTACTACAGATCCTATTGGTAATAACCCTGTAAACATATTTCTGTCCTCCAAATTAAAATCCATTTCAAATACTCTTTTTTGTTTCACATCTGCATAGTTCATTTTAAATTATTTCACAATCATAATCAACGCTGTAACCAGAAGCACTGCCCCTATTATAGTTAGAAACATGCAAAATCCCGGAACAGAATTGGCACACGGAATAATTCTGTCATCATGAATAACCGCTCTGGGTATTTTTCCATCAATGTAATAATATCCGATCTCCACTTCATCACCCGGATTTAAACTCTTCGTAGACGATGAATAATAATCGGTCTGCGCTAATACCTGTACTCCCTTATCCCGGAACGAGACATCGTATCTCACATTCCCGGAATCACTGTATATTACTTGAGCAATAGTGCCTAAAGCTCTATTATACCGCTTCCTTTTTATTGTATCCCGTTTCAAAGATGACCTTATTTTTGCCGCCAAAAAGAAAAAAATAAGTGAAATACATAAAACCATAATTCCCTTTACCAAATCTATACCTCCTGCATTTTAGTTACCACCAGCTCATAAAATCATCCCAGCCTTCCTGAATTCCGTTCCAGGCTGCCTCCGCAGTATCACAGACAGTATCAATCATACCGCCGACATCAACTTCAACAGAAACAGAAGCGCCTATTCCCAATGAAGCCCCAATATCCGCTTTCAGAATACCATCCCGATACCCTACATCAGCATGTGCCCCAATTCCTACATTAACACCTCCAGTTACACCCACTTCACCGCCAAGGACATTAACGCCTACAGAACCCTCAACCTCGGCTGCTATTGCCTCTACATTTGCTCCTACGCCTAATTGAACATCCAGATCTCCATTTTCATCAAAAATTTGTGCTGTACCATCAACTTTCCCAGATACTTCTCCTGCAGTCGCAGTAACCTCAGAATTCAGGCCAAAATTTTCATCCCCCAGTAACTGATCCTCCCAGCCGACTTCAAGAGCCGTCACACTGCCGCCTATTTCAGCATTTACACCAGGACTGAATTTTTTCTCGCCGTCACTTCCAATTACATAAAGACCTGCTGATATACCTGCATGAGCTTCCGCTTCTCCAACTGTAACATTAAGATCTCCAAATTCTCCAAGATCAAAATTTCCTTCGTACAGACTGGCGCTGGCCCCTACCTGTTTTTTTAGTTCTGCAAGAGAAATTTGATTTTCATAGAATGCAGGCGCATCCCTTTTATTAATCACATTGCCATTTTCATCAATGTACGATGTATCTGCATCTTCTTTACGCCAGTTATTATCCTTTAATTTATCTTTTAACCACTCATTTGTATCCTTAAATTTCCCTGTTCCCTGCAGGCTTTCTGTTTCATTTGCTTCTAATTTAGCAAAATACTGCGTACTATGCTCTGATATATATTTAGCTGCGTATGCTTCGAACGAATTTGTACAAAATATATCCTTCAGATTCTGATATGTTTCTACTCCCAGAATTGAAACAACTGCTTCATCTATTCCAACATTGACAAGAGAAGCAGCAAAAGTATTCTCATCCTTACTCTGTTCGGAAATACAATTTAAAATATTGACATAAATTTCATTATAATGCGCACTTACCGCACTAAAACTATTATATTCGGTTGAATCAGCCATCCATGAAACATAATTCAGAATATCTGCACCCAGATTATCCGTACCAACTGATGCCAGAGTTTCATAAATGGCAACTGCGTCTTTTAACTGTGATATTACATCAAGCAGCATTGCCTGCTCTTCATCTGTCATTTCAGCCGGACTTTTCTTCAAATATTCTAAAATCAGATCCTCGTCAAAAATAAGTTCTCCACCTATATTCTGAACCATCTGATCCCGCAGGCATTCCACCTGACTCTCTTCAATATCGGTCAAAAGCGGAGTCAGCTTACTTCCCATATACTCTGCATCAAAACACCCGTTCTCCGGTGTTACAATCTCTGAAAGCGACAGAATAAAACTATCCCATCCGGATAAAGAATCTTTTAGATTCTCAAATATCCCAAAATAAGAATAATCAACACTCTTTACCTCATCAAAAATGCTGATTACAGTTTCCTTTGTTGTATTATTTTTATCGATTACTTTTTTATGATAAGCATTTACATTATTTATGTAATTTTTTATATTCAAGGTGCCAATCCATGATTCAAAATCATACCACCTGTCTCCAACCCAATCCGTGAAATCACACCATTTTTCATTTTCGACTTCATCGACCAGGTTAAGAATATTCTGTTTTGATTTTTCTGAAAAATCTCTGTACATGACCTCAAACTGTTCCTCTTGGTATTCCCATTCGTTAATTGCTCTGTTCTTATATCTATACTTAGTTATCACCACGTATTCCAGCAGCAGCTTTTTGATCACTCGTCTCATAACTGGACTTGACATTTTCCATAAACATTGCTGTTTTTCCAATTAACTCTGCCAGATGAACATTCAGATTCTGATATAAGAGAGAAATATTTTCCAGTTCTGTAATCGTTTCGCCGCCTCCCACAACAGAAGGCTTCACACCATTGAAATCATTACATTTATCCCTTAACCCCTTCAATTTTGTGATAGAATCATCCAGCGCTTTTATATCAATATCAATCGTAGTCATTTCTCTCCCTCCCATTCTAAAAAGGTAGTGTCAAATACTACCTGTTTTTTTGTTTCAAAATATAATAAAAACCTT
>CAMLYL010000073.1 GCA_946491665.1 uncultured Lachnospiraceae bacterium
CTGCCGCTGCTGGTGATGCTTACCAGCATGCTGTATATTTACCAGGTATATCAGAAGGTGCTTCAGTTCTGCCGGGGCAGGCGGGAGATGCAGTGTCGTGTGATTTATCTGATTCTCATGCTCGGAGCCATTGTGGGCGTATTTTTCTACCCGTATGGCATGATGTTTTTCGGAATCTGTCTGGCGGTGATGGGACTGAACTGCGTATTTCTGCTGAACGGGAATTATCAGAAGTCCAGCAGAATGGAGCTTCAGAATTACGGATGGAAATGTAGCCTTATCGGAATTGCGTTTGCAGTGCTGCATGTGCTGTTCTGTCTGTTTAATGATGTTTTTCCGGTATACTATGTATTTATTGAAATGGTGATGATGTTCCTGTTGATCGGCTATTCCTTTATTGCACATATGACCAGGGAATATCTGTACGGAAGAAGAATGGACGCCAGCAGTGAGCGGATCAAATAACCGGGAATTCGTTATCGAAGATTTTGATTCGAAAACCGGCTGATTTTATGAAAAATCATCCAGCAATAAACAGAATATAAGGTATCATTTGGTAAATCTTTTCCTGACACATCTGTTATAATATAAATGTAACAGGAAAGACTACTTAACAAACCTCTTTGTTGAAGGCTGCTAAGCAAATCAGATTTTTGGAGGAAAAGTCAAATGAATACTTTAAAAGCTGAAAAAAGAAGCATGGATGTCAAAGCCAAAAAACTCAGAAGAGAAGGTTACGTAACAGGAAATCTGTTCGGAAAAGAGATTGACGGTTCGATTCCGGTAAAGATGGATCGTCTGGAAGTAGACAGGATTCTGAAAACAGACCATAAGGGAAGCCAGATTATGCTGGACGTAGAGGGGACTGTCTATAATGCTCTGATCAAGGAAATTGATTATAATTCCATGGCCAGAAGAGTGGATGAGATCGATTTTCAGGCGCTGGTAAGCGATGAGAAGGTACATTCCACGGCTGCTGTTGTGATTGTCAATCACGATAAAGTCCGGGAGGGTGCGCTTCAGGAAATGTTAAATGAGATTGCCTACACCGCTCTTCCGGCGGCTCTGGTAGACCAGGTGACTGTGGATGTGGAAGGCCTGACGGTGGGTGATACCATACGTGTAAAGGATCTGGACATTGCAAAGAATCCGGAGATCAGTCTTACAACAGATCCGGAAGCTATTGTTCTTACAGTTGACGCAATCCGCAACTCGCTGCCTGACACGGAGGAAACAGAAGAGGGTGCCGCTGAGTAAAGCGGAGGACGATCCGGACTGAAAATACAAAAGCTCTGCAGAATCGCATAAAAACGGTTCTGCAGAGCTTTTTCTGAGTGCGCCTGGCAGCGCAGCAGTAAAATCTGTGGATCGAGCTGCTTATCCGTTAAATCTGGACAGGAACTGTTTCGTTCTCTCTTTTTCGGGATGCTCGAATACCTGATGAGGATCTCCCTGTTCCAGGATAATTCCTTCGTCCATGAATACTACCTGATTGGAGACGTCGCGGGCAAAAGCCATCTCATGAGTGACAATCACCATGGTAGTCTTTTTTTCAGCCAGTTCCTGGATAACCTTCAATACCTCGCCTGTGAGCTCCGGATCCAGTGCGGAGGTGGGCTCGTCAAAACAGAGTATATCAGGATTCAGCGCAAGCGCCCGGGCGATTGCCACCCGCTGGCACTGACCGCCGGAAAGCTGGTGAGGATAATTTCCCATGCGGTCTCCCAGACCGATCTGTTTCAGCAGCGCTTCCGCTTCCGCCTCGATCTCATCCAGGATTTCTTTTTTCCGGGCCTTATAATCCGGAAGTGATTTTGCCTGAAGCTGTCTTGCCAGCATGACATTTCCCAGCGCCGTGTACTGGGGAAACAGGTTAAAAGACTGGAATACAAGTCCGAAATGAAGCCTGTTTTTGCGGATTTCGGATTCCTGAAGGGTGTGGGGATCGTCTCCGTCAAACACGGTCTTGTCATTGACGCGGATGATTCCCTTATCAGGAGTTTCCAGGAAGTTCAGACAGCGCAGAAGGGTGGTTTTTCCGCTTCCGGAAGAGCCGATAATGGAAAGAACCTGGCTTTTTTCAAGCTGGAAGCTGATGTCCTTCAGGACCTCCGTCTGATCGAATGATTTACATAAATGTTCTACTTCTAAAATTGCCATTCTGTCATCCTCCTTATCTGAAATAGTCCAGTTTCTTCTCCAGCCGTCCCAGCACAATGGTGAGAATGCCGTTGAAGATCAGATAGTAAATTGCAGTAAAGAACAGAGGCCAGATGGCTCCGGAAATGCCCTGGGATCCTTTCATAAACGACTGACCGGCCCAGATGATCTCCTGCAGCGCGATAATACGGGCCAGGGAGGTGTCTTTGACCAGAGTCAGAATCTCATTGGACATGGGAGGTACAATACGCTTGATCATCTGCAGCAGCTTTACCCGGAAAAAAATCTGGCGTTTGGTCATGCCCAGCACCAGACCGGCTTCCTCCTGCCCCACCGGAATGGCCTGAATGCCGCCCCGGTAGATTTCAGCAAAATAGCAGGCATAGTTGATGATGAATGCTACGCATGCCGCCGCAAAACGTCCGGACTCGCCGCCGCCCCAGATGGTTCTGCCCCACACCAGACCGGGGAAAAAGTAGATGATCAGAAGCTGGATCATCAGCGGGGTGCCCCGGACAATCCAGATAATGACTTTAAAAATACCCTTTACAATCCAGATATTGGATCTGGATCCGAAAGAAATCGCCAGTCCCAGGGGAACCGCCCCCAGCAGAGTGACGCCGAATAATCTTAATGTCTGCAGGAAACCGATGTTCAGGGATCGCAGAACAATCGGAAGCTGCTCCAGAAACACTTCCATAATAAACCTCATCCTCCGTGATTAAAACTGTAGAATAAAAAGAGAGCGGATCTTACACCACTCTCTTTAAGAAAACTCTCTTTCCTACTGTGCGACAATACTTCCCTCTATACCGTATTTTGCCGCAATCTCAGTCATGGTGCCGTCAGCATATTTCTCCGCGAAAAAGCTGTTGAGCTGGTCAACCAGATCAGAACCTTTGCGGAAACCAACGCCGTACTCTTCGTCTACCAGAGTCATGCCTGCGGTCAGAGAATCATAGCTGGTGCCCTCTCCGACCATAGCTTCCGCCATAAGAAGATCAATAATTGCCGCGTCAGATGTGCCTGCAGAAACTTCCATCAGTGCGCTGGCCTGAGAATCTACAGAGGTGTAATTCAGGCCGTTGTCAGAAGCGGCTGCCTCACCGGCGCTTCCTGCCTCAACGGCAAAGGACAGATCTGCAAGGCTTTCTGTATCCTGATACTGATCAGCGATATCCGCAGGAAGAACAACAACCTGGGAGTTATTGCAGTAAGCATTGGTGCAGTCCATGGAGCTGGTTACTTCCGGTGTGAGCGTCATGCCGTTCCATGCACAGTCAATTGTCTTGCTGTCCAGTTCCAGGATCTTGTTGTCCCAGTCGATCTCAACGAATTCTACTTCAACGCCGAGGCTTTCTGCAAACAGGGCTGCCATATCTGCATCAAAACCAATCCAGTTTCCGTCTTCATCCTGGTAATCCATAGGCTCAAAATTCGTAACACCGACAGTCAGAGTGCCTTTGTCCTTAATATATGCCAGATCGCTGTCGCCGTCTGACGTTCCGGTCTCTGCCTCAGCAGAACTGGTATCCCCGGCAGTATTGCCCTGGTCTGCTGTGTCTGAATTATTGTTTCCGCAGGCTGTCATGGAAAATACCATGCCTGCGGCAAGTGCAAGTGCAAGTAATTTTTTCATGTTGTTCTCCTCTTTCATCCTGATTTTATGTACAAATCTCATGACATGGTAACATAGTAGCAAGTTAGCAGACTAAAGTCAAGAAAAATCACACAAATTTGGCCTGAAAAAAGCCCTGTCTCCATGTAAATACAAAGAGAAGGGCTTTCAAACTGTGTATGTGCAGGATTATATCCCGAAATATTTTTGCGTATCTTTGATGCTTCCCAGAACAAGCATGGTATTGTCGGCAGAAAGCATGGTGTCGGGGGTAATTGTCAGATTCATATTGCCGTTTGTTTTGATTCCCATAACATTGACGTGGTATTTCTTCCGGATATCCAGTTCTCCGATGGTTTTTCCGATCCATTCTGACGGAACGGAGATCTCAAAAATACCGTGCCGGTCGTCCAGCTGAATATAATCCAGAATATGATCAGCGGTGTAACGGACCGCAGCCCAGTTGGCTAACTGACGTTCAGGATAAACTACTTCATCGGCGCCGTTCCTCAGAAGGAATTTCTCATGCACGGTCCGGGCAGCACGGGAGATGACCATTTTAGCCCCCAGCTCTTTCAGCAGAGATGTGGTTTCCAGCGAACTCTGAAAATTATCGCCGATAGCGACAATGCAGAGATCAAAGTTCCGGATGCCCAGGGAACTCATAAAGGAGTAGTCTGTACTGTCCCCGATCAGGGCCTTGGTGAGATAAGGGAGCGCGTCATCCACTCTTTTCTCATTCACATCCACGGCCATGACCTGATGGCCCATTTCGTTCAGTCTTTTTGCGGCATGGCGGCCGAATCTTCCGAGACCGATTAATAAAACATTTTTCATATGGATACACCTCGTTTCTTTTTCTGATAGATATGGAATCCTTTTCTGTAATTATCCGACGGTAATTTCTTCCTGCGGATACTGGGAGTGCGTTTTGTATCTGTTAGATACGGCTGCAAATACCAGTGTCAGTCCTCCGACTCTGCCGAGATACATCAGGATGATCAGAATCACATGTGATACTGTGCTCAGTCCGGGTGTGATACCCAGCGTCAGTCCCACCGTTCCCACTGCAGATGCCGATTCAAAAAGGCACTGCAGCAGCGGAAGCTTTTCTATGGCGCTGATGGCCATCCCGCTGAAGAAGAACAGGAACATATACATCAGGAAGATGGTAGCAGCGTTTTTTACGGTGTCTGTGTTGACCCGGCGGTTAAAAAGCTGTGTATCTTCTCTGCGGCGGAATACGGAAATGGCGCAGGAAATCAGTACCGCGATTGTCGTGGTTTTCATACCGCCCGCCGTAGAACCCGGAGATCCGCCAATCAGCATAAGCAGAGTCATTAATGCCTGGCCCGGTTCGCTGACTGCGGTCAGATCCGTGGTGTTAAAACCGGCGGTGCGCAGGGTGACGGACTGGAAGAAAGACGCCAGAACCCGTTCTCCCTGTGTCATAGATGTCTGTCCGGCGTATTCATAAAAGTACATCCAGAGCGCCGGGAGAATAATCAGAATGGCTGTTACACAGAAGATCACCTTTGTCTGCAGGCGGTATTTCCGAAAATGCCATTTGTTGCGTCTCAGATCCTCCCAGGTCAGAAAACCGATGCCTCCGAAAACAATGAGAAACATGATGGTAATATTGATAACCGGCTGTCCGACAAAAGAGGTCAGAGAGGAAAAATGTCCTTTGACGCCCATGAGATCAAAACCTGCGTTGCAGAAAGCGGATATGGAATGGAAAATGGAGTACCACAGTCCCTTTCCCAGTCCGAATTCCCGGAAAAAGACGGGGAACATAATAGCCGCGCAGATCAGCTCTGTGCAGATCGTGACTTTCAGTATGAAGCCCGTCAGCCGGACAATTCCGGCCATGTTCGGCGCGGAAATGGCTTCCTGCATAGTATTTCGCTGCATAATTCCGATTTTTTTCCCGGAAATTGTAGTAATTGCCATGGCCAGAGTGATAATGCCCAGGCCGCCCACCTGGATCAGGCTGATAATCACTGCCTGCCCGAAAACGGACCAGTATGTAGCGGTATCCTGCACCACAAGTCCCGTTACACAGAGGGCCGATGTGGCGGTAAACAGCGAATCCTCAAAGCTGGCTCCCTGTCTGTCCACGGTGGAGACTGGAAGCATCAGCAGAAGGCTGCCTATCAGAATGGCAATGGCAAATCCCATTATAATAATCTGAAAGGAACTCAGATGTCTGCGGTAGTGTGTGTTGTTTTTCTGAGGGTCTTTCATGAAATCACCTCCCTTTTAATAACGCTGATTATATCAGGTGCGGATGTAATGTCAAGCGCTGCTATACATTATACAAACATTTGAACTATTATTTGCAAAGTACACATATTTGTGATATAAAAAATAAGGTAATGACAGAAATTAGAGGTGATTCGTTCATGAAAAAGATTTTTATAGATGGAAGCGAGGGAACAACTGGCTTACGGATTTTTGAGCGCTTCGAAAAGCGCGATGATATTGAGCTGCTGAAGATTCCTTCCGAACTGAGAAAGGATCCCGCGGAGATCAGAAAATATATTAACGCTTCTGACGTGACATTTTTATGTCTGCCGGATGCGGCGGCGAGGGAAGCTGTAACTTATGTGGAGAATGAGGATGTGATTCTGATTGACACTTCCACGGCTCATCGGACGGAAGCGGGATGGGCTTACGGCTATCCGGAGCTGTCTCCTGCTCACAGAGAGGCAATTAAAAACGGGAAAAGGATTGCGGTTCCCGGGTGTCACGCTACGGGTTTTATTACGCTGGTATATCCGTTGATTGCCGGGGGGATGATGCCGAAGGATTATCCGGTGTCCAGCTTTTCCCTGACGGGTTACAGCGGCGGCGGAAAAAAGATGATTGCGGAATATGAGAGCGCAGAGCGGGATGCGGAGCTTGTTTCTCCCAGGCAGTACGGTCTCTCCCAGATGCACAAGCATCTGAAAGAGATGAAGGCGGTCACCGGTCTGGAGCGGAATCCGCTGTTTTCCCCGATTGTAGCGGATTATTACAGCGGAATGCTGGTATCGGTTCCGCTGTATGCGGATCTGCTTTGTGGGAACCCGTCTCCGGAGGATGTGCATAAACTTTACGCGGATCATTTTGCCGGAGAAAAGTTTATCCGGGTGATGCCCCTGGGAGCGGAAGCCGGGACGCGGAGCTTTCTGGGCAGCAATAACTGCTCCGGCTGGGACGGTATTCAGATTTATGTGACGGGGAATGAGCAGCGTATTCTGGTATCTTCCCGTTTTGATAATCTGGGAAAAGGCGCTTCCGGTGCGGCAGTTCAGTGTCTGAATCTGGTTCTGGGATGTGATGAGGCGAAGGGGCTGAACCTGTAACAGTAAATATAATAGGAAGAAACTGTTCTGACAGCCGGCAGGACAGAAGAAAGGTTAAATCGTATGGAATACTGGGATATTTATGATAAAAATAAACAAAAGACAGGCCGCACCATGAAACGCAACGACTGGTGTCTGAAGGATGATGAGTATCATCTGACGGTGCTTGGCGCAGTAGTCCGGCCGGATGGGAAGTTCCTGATCACGAAGCGGGTGATGTCCAAGAGCTGGGCGCCGGGCTGGTGGGAGATACCCGGCGGCGGCGTACAGGCCGGGGAAGATTCCAGAGACGCAGTGAATCGTGAGGTGCTTGAAGAGACCGGTCTTGACGTGTCCGGCTGTCCTGACGGATATCTGTTCACATATCATCGGGAGAATCCGGGTGAGGGAGATAACTATTTTGTAGATGTGTACCGCTTTGAGCTGGATTTTGATGAGGCGGATGTGCATGCCCGGGAATCAGAGACGGACGGGTTTATGCTGGCGGATGCCGCTGAGATCCGTAAACTGGCGGAACAGGGGATTTTCCTTCATTATGACAGTATTCGCAGGGTTTTTGAACTGTAATGCGGTGTCTCCTGATGACGGGGTGTCTGGAAATTTCCTGATAAAAGAGATATTTTGCAGAATTTTGTGAAGTATTCTGTCTATGAAAAAAGAAAAGTGTTGACGGAGACCTGTTTCCTATGCTATAGTAGATGGGCGATGGAAGTAGGTCTTTTTTTTATGCCTAAAAATCAAGAATTTTAATGGAGGTGGAAAGTTGTGCGCGTAAAAATTACTTTGGCATGCACTGAGTGCAAACAGCGTAATTACAACCTGACAAAGGATAAGAAAACTCATCCGGAAAGAATGGAAGTAAATAAGTACTGCAGATTCTGCAAGAAACATACTCCACACAAAGAAACCAAATAATCCGGCACAGCAAAGGAAGTGACAGAATGGGAGAAAGCAGTAAAAACGGAGCTTCAAAGAAAAGCTGGTTTTCAGGGCTTCGGGCAGAGTTTCACAAGATTATCTGGCCCGACAAAAAATCCATTGGGAAACAGACTGTTGCGGTTATAGTTGTTTCCGTTATCCTGGGTGTAATTATTGCCGTGCTGGATATGGGTATTCAGTATGGAGTTGATTTCCTGGTAAACTTATAAGGAGGCAAAGGTGAGGATATGGCAGAAGCGAACTGGTATGTAGTTCACACTTATTCCGGCTATGAGAATAAGGTAAAAGCTGACATTGAAAAGACAATCGAGAACAGACATCTGGAAAATGAGATCCTTGAGGTTCGTATTCCGATGGAAGAGGTCGTTGAGCTGAGAAACGGTGCGAAGAAAAAGGTTCAGAAAAAGCTGTTTCCCGGATATGTGCTCATCAACATGTATATGAATGATGACACCTGGTACGTTGTCAGAAATACCAGAGGCGTGACCGGGTTTGTCGGTCCGGGCTCCAAGCCGGTACCGCTCACAGAAGCCGAGATGAGACCATTGGGAATCAGAGAAGAAAACGTTGTGGTTGATTTTGGAGTCGGAGATATGGTGACGGTGATTGCAGGCGTTTGGAAAGACACCGTTGGCGTGATTCAGTCGATGAACGAGAGCAAACAGACTGTAACCATCAACGTTGAATTGTTCGGCCGCGAAACGCCGGTGGAAATAAGTTTCGCAGAAATCAAGAAAAAGTAGCCGTAAAAGTGACGGATACAAAATTTAAAGGAGGCAATCTCAAATGGCAAAGAAAGTAGAAGGATATATCAAACTGCAGATTCCTGCCGGGAAGGCTACACCTGCTCCTCCGGTTGGTCCTGCACTTGGACAGCACGGCGTAAACATTGTTGAGTTTACAAAGCAGTTTAACGCCAGAACAGCTGATCAGGGTGATCTGATCATCCCTGTAGTGATCACTGTTTATACAGACAGAAGCTTCAGCTTCGTTACAAAGACACCGCCCGCACCGGTACTGATCAAGAAAGCCTGCAATATCAAGTCCGGTTCAGGTGTACCGAATAAGACAAAAGTTGCTACCATCACAAAAGCCCAGATTCAGGAGATCGCAGAGCTGAAGATGCCTGATCTGAATGCGGCATCTTTAGAGGCTGCTATGAGCATGATCGCAGGTACTGCGAGAAGCATGGGCGTTGCCGTAGAAGAGTAATTACGGAATCAGTTGCAGATAATTAGTGGGAGGGGCCTCTCCCGACATACCACAGGAGGTTTTATTCATGAAAAGAGGAAAAAAATATGTCGATACTTTAAAGAAGTATGACAAGACAGTTCAGTATGATACTGCAGATGCTATCAAGCTTGTAAAAGAGAACGCAACTGCAAAGTTTGATGAGACTGTTGAGGTTCACATCAGAACAGGCTGTGACGGACGTCATGCGGAGCAGCAGATCCGCGGCGCGGTTGTACTGCCTCACGGAACCGGTAAGACAGTCAGAGTTTTAGTATTCGCAAAAGGCACCAAGATTGATGAGGCTCAGGCGGCAGGCGCTGATTTTGTGGGAGGCGAAGAGCTGATTCCCCGTATTCAGAACGAAGGCTGGCTGGACTTTGATGTAGTTGTGGCTACTCCGGATATGATGGGTGTTGTAGGACGTCTGGGACGTATCCTCGGACCGAAGGGCTTAATGCCGAACCCGAAGGCGGGTACCGTAACCATGGACGTTACCAAAGCAGTTAACGATATCAAAGCTGGTAAGATCGAGTACAGACTGGACAAAACAAATATTATCCATGTGCCAATTGGAAAAGCATCCTTTACAGAAGAGCAATTAGCGGACAACTTCCAGACCCTTATGGATGCCATCATCAAGGCAAAACCCAGTGCACTGAAAGGCCAGTATTTAAGAAGCGTTGTTATGACCTCTACTATGGGCCCCGGCGTGAAGTTAAATACTGCCAGATTCGTATAAGATTTGTTTTGTGTTGTTGTTGACATCTCAAAAATATAATGCTATAATGCATAAGCAATTGCCGAAGACAGCAGGTGCCGCAAGGCGTAACATGAATGACCTGCCGAGGGAATCTACAGAACGCATGTGATGCGTCTGTGTAACGGACGATATACCCCTCTGTCTTTTGGGCAGAGGGGATTTTTATTGCATAGAAAATTTCTTTTCTATACTGTAAAGAAACGTAAGTTCCCTTTTACGTCTTAGGATTGAAAATTTCAGAAGGAGGTGCACGAATCGTGGCAAAAGTTGAGCTGAAACAGCCTGTAGTACAGGAAATCGCCGCACATGTAGACGGCGCACAGTCTGTAGTAGTTGTTGATTACCGCGGACTTACTGTTGCTCAGGATACACAGTTACGTAAAGAATTAAGAGAAGCTGGTGTGACTTATAAGGTTTATAAGAATACACTGATGAAGCGCGCGTTTGAAGGTACAGATTTCGCAGCACTTGACCCGGTACTTGAGGGACCCAGCGCGATCGCGATTTCCAAAGATGACGCGACAGCTCCGGCGAGAATTCTTGCGAAGTTTGCGAAGACAGCAAACGCTCTCGAGATCAAAGCCGGTGTTGTGGAAGGCGGTTTTTATGATGCAGAAGGAATGAAGGCAATCTCTGCTGTTCCTTCCAGAGAAGAACTGCTTGGCAAGCTGCTTGGCAGCATCCAGTCACCAATTGCAAACTTTGCTCGTGTTATTAATCAGATCGCAGAGCAGGGCGGTGCGGCAAATTGTGAAGCTGCTCCTGCAGAGGAAGCTCCCGCGGAGGAGGCTCCTGCAGCAGAAGAAGCTCCCGCGGCTGAATAGTCAGCATATTCCTATTATAATAATGAAGAAAATGGAGGAAAATCAAAATGGCAAAATTAACAACAGAAGAATTTATTGCAGCTATTAAAGAGCTTACCGTTTTAGAGTTAAATGATCTTGTAAAAGCATGTGAGGAAGAGTTCGGCGTATCCGCAGCAGCAGGCGTTGTTGTAGCAGCAGCAGGCGGCGAGGCAGCAGCAGCTGAGGAGCAGACTGAGTTCACTGTAGAGCTTACAGAGGTAGGCCCGAACAAGGTTAAAGTTATCAAGGTTGTTCGTGAGGTAACTGGTTTAGGTCTGAAAGAGGCTAAGGCAGTTGTAGATGAGGCTCCGAAGCCGGTGAAAGAGGGCGTTGAGAAGGCTGAGGCTGAGGATATCAAGGCTAAACTTGAGGCTGAAGGCGCTAAAGTTACTCTTAAGTAATTTTTCTCTGATCATATATTTTAATTATGATACCAAAGAAGGCTCTGAAGGATATATCCGGAAGAGCCTTTTTCATCATACAGGAAACAAAGTTCCTATAAGATGAAAACGCTCCGCGAGGATCGCGCTGCGGCGGTTGCTCTGTAATAAATTATTTCTGAATTTTCAAAATTTTTCCTTGACCCCCAAAAAACTTTGTGTTACTATGATAAATGCACTATTGTGGTTTGGCGGGCATTGTGCGCCCTTTTTTACCCTGCCATATCATAAATGTGAAAAAACTGGGAATTCTTTCTTGAGATGTGTGAAAGCACATGCTCTTGTGAATAGAAAATAAAACGAGAGGTGAAACGTCAATGGAGAAAAACAGGATACGTCCGGTCAAAAACGGAAAAGCAATGCGTATGAGTTATTCCAGACAGAAGCAGGTTCTGGAGATGCCGAACCTGATTGAAGTTCAGAAAAACTCCTATAACTGGTTCCTGAATGAAGGACTCAGGGAAGTGTTTGACGATATTTCCCCGATTGCTGATTACAGCGGCCATCTGAGTCTGGAATTTACCGGTTTTACGCTTTGTGAAAATGATGTGAAGTATACCATTCCGGAATGCAAGGAACGGGATGCAACATACGCGGCTCCTCTGAAAGTAAGGGTCAGACTTTACAATAAAGAGGCGGAAGAGTTCAACGAGCACGAGATCTTTATGGGTGATCTGCCGTTGATGACAGAGACAGGTACTTTCGTAATTAACGGTGCGGAGCGTGTTATTGTCAGTCAGCTGGTTCGTTCTCCTGGCATTTATTACGGAATTACACATGATAAAGTTGGAAAGGAATTGTATTCCTGTACTGTAATTCCAAACCGTGGCGCATGGTTAGAGTATGAGACAGATTCCAATGACGTTTTTTATGTTAGAGTTGACCGTACCCGTAAGGTGCCGATCACTGTTCTGATCCGTGCCCTCGGTATCGGTACGAACCAGGAGATCCTTGATCTCTTTGGCGAGGAACCTAAGATTCTTGCAAGCTTCGGAAAGGATGTTTCGACGGATTATCAGGGAGGTCTTCTGGAACTGTACAAGAAGATCCGTCCCGGCGAGCCTCTTTCTGTAGAAAGTGCAGAGAGCCTGATTATGGCAATGTTCTTCGACCCCCGCCGTTATGATCTGGCAAAGGTCGGAAGATATAAATTCAATAAAAAACTGATGCTCCGGAACCGTATCAACGGACAGGTTCTGGCTGAGAATGTGGCAGATCCTTCCACCGGCGAGATTATTGCCGAGGCGGGGACTGCTGTGGACCGTGAACTGGCGGACCGCATACAGAATGCTGCTGTTCCCTATGTGTGGATTCAGTGCGAAGAGCGCAATGTCAAGGTTCTTTCCAGCATGATGGTTGATATCACCAGCTTTGTGGATGTGGATCCCCAGGAAGTTGGCGTGACAGAGCTGGTATACTATCCGGTTCTGGCTCAGATTCTGGAAGAGAACGAGGGGCTGGATGAGATCAAGGAAGCGATTCGCAGAAATATCCATGATCTGATTCCGAAGCACATTACGAAGGAAGACATTCTGGCTTCTATTAATTACAATATGCATCTGGAGTATGGCCTTGGAAACGATGATGATATCGATCACCTGGGCAACCGACGGATCCGTGCGGTGGGAGAACTGCTCCAGAATCAGTACCGGATCGGTCTTTCCAGACTGGAGAGAGTGGTTCGTGAAAGAATGACGACACAGGATCTGGAGACGATTACTCCCCAGAGTCTGATTAATATTAAGCCGGTGACTGCAGCCGTGAAGGAATTTTTCGGTTCTTCCCAGCTGTCACAGTTTATGGATCAGAACAACCCGCTGGGTGAGCTGACCCACAAGCGCCGTCTGTCCGCATTGGGACCGGGCGGTCTGTCCAGAGACCGTGCGGGTTTCGAGGTGCGTGATATTCATTACTCCCATTACGGAAGAATGTGCCCCATCGAGACGCCTGAGGGACCGAACATCGGTCTGATCAACTCTCTGGCTTCTTATGCGAGAATTAATCAGTACGGTTTTGTGGAAGCGCCGTACCGTAAAATCGATAAGTCCGATCCGAAGAATCCGCGTGTTACTGAGGAAGTTGTATACATGACAGCGGACGAGGAAGATAATTACCATGTGGCGCAGGCCAACGAGCAGCTGGATGAAGAAGGCCATTTTGTACGTAAGATGGTTTCCGGACGTTTCCGTGAGGAGACCCAGGAGTACGAGCGCAGCATGTTTGATTACATGGACGTATCTCCCCAGATGGTATTCTCTGTGGCTACAGCGCTGATTCCGTTCCTGCAGAACGATGATGCCAACCGTGCTCTGATGGGCGCCAACATGCAGCGTCAGGCCGTGCCGCTTCTGACAACAGAAGCTCCCGTTGTGGGTACCGGCATGGAGGCAAAGACTGCTGTGGATTCCGGCGTCTGCGTGGTCGCAAAGCGGGCCGGCGTGATTGAGCGCGCCTGCTCCAATGAGATTACGATCAAATATGATGATGACGGCAGCAGAGAGGTCTTCAAGCTTACAAAGTTCGCGCGAAGCAACCAGTCCAACTGCTATAATCAGAGACCGATTGTGTTTAAGGGCGAGCATGTGGAGGCAGGACAGGTCATTGCCGACGGTCCTTCTACTGCAAATGGAGAGCTCGGTCTTGGAAAGAATCCGCTGATCGGATTCATGACCTGGGAAGGTTACAACTACGAGGATGCCGTTCTGCTGAGCGAGCGTCTGGTACAGGATGACGTATACACCTCCATTCATATTGAGGAATATGAGGCGGAGGCCCGTGATACCAAGCTTGGACCGGAGGAGATTACCCGCGATGTTCCCGGTGTCGGCGACGATGCCCTGAAGGATCTGGACGAGAGAGGTATTATCCGCATCGGCGCGGAGGTTCGTGCCGGTGATATTCTGGTAGGAAAGGTGACTCCCAAGGGAGAGACAGAACTGACTGCGGAGGAGAGACTGCTTCGCGCCATTTTCGGTGAGAAGGCCAGAGAAGTGCGTGACACTTCACTGAAGGTTCCTCACGGCGAGTACGGTATCGTAGTAGACGCCAAGGTATTTACAAGAGAAAACGGCGATGAACTTTCTCCGGGTGTAAATCAGGCGGTTCGTATTTATATTGCTCAGAAGAGAAAGATCTCTGTAGGTGATAAGATGGCCGGCCGTCACGGAAACAAGGGTGTGGTTTCCCGCGTGCTTCCGGTGGAGGATATGCCGTTCCTGCCCAACGGACGTCCGTTGGATATTGTGCTGAATCCTCTGGGCGTGCCTTCACGTATGAATATTGGTCAGGTGCTGGAGATTCATCTGAGTCTGGCCGCAAAAGCTCTGGGCTTTAATATTGCGACACCTATTTTTGACGGTGCCAATGAGAAAGATATTATGGATACTCTTGATCTGGCGAATGATTATGTCAATATGCCTTTTGACACGGAGGAAGCCGGAGAAGGAGCAGAGAATTTCTACGATAAATATAAGGATATCCTGCCTCAGGATGTGATGGATTATCTGGATGTGAACCGGGATCACAGAAGCCTCTGGAAGGGTGTGCCGATTTCCCGTGACGGCAAGGTAAGACTTCGTGACGGACGTACCGGCGAGTATTTCGACAGCCCGGTTACGATCGGACACATGCATTATCTGAAGCTGCACCACCTGGTTGACGATAAGATCCATGCACGTTCCACAGGTCCTTACTCTCTGGTAACACAGCAGCCTCTGGGCGGAAAAGCTCAGTTCGGCGGCCAGCGTTTCGGAGAGATGGAGGTTTGGGCGCTGGAAGCTTACGGCGCTGCCTATACTCTGCAGGAGATCCTGACTGTGAAGTCAGATGATGTGATCGGCCGTGTGAAGACCTATGAGGCAATCATTAAGGGCGATAACATTCCCGAGCCGGGTATTCCGGAGTCCTTCAAGGTTCTGCTGAAAGAGCTGCAGTCCCTGGGTCTGGATATTACGCTGGAAGATGAAAACGGGGAAGAAGTTACTCTGCTGGAGACCAGCGAGTATGGAAATACGGATCTGAATGCAATTATTCAGGGAGACCGGGATTTCAATTATGAAGAAAAAGAGTCCTTCGGGGAAATGGGCTTCTCCAAGCAGGAGTTCAATGAGAATGAAGAACTGGTGTCTATCGAAGAGGAGGAACCGGAAGATCTCGGGGATGATTTTGAGATGCAGGATGATGAGCTGATCCTTGACGAAGAATAAAAGGAAGGGAGTGTCGTAAATGCCGGAAACAAACAAGAACGAGGCAAAACAGGTTGTTGCGTTTGACGCCATACGAATCGGCCTGGCTTCACCGGAGAAAATACTGGAATGGTCCCGGGGTGAGGTAAAGAAACCGGAGACTATCAATTACAGAACTCTGAAACCGGAAAAGGAAGGTTTGTTCTGCGAGCGCATTTTCGGACCCAGCAAGGACTGGGAATGCCACTGCGGAAAGTATAAAAAGATCCGCTACAAAGGCGTGGTATGTGACCGATGCGGCGTAGAGATTACAAAATCCAATGTGCGTAGAGAGCGTATGGGACATATTGAGCTGGCTGCTCCTGTATCCCATATCTGGTATTTCAAGGGCATCCCCAGCCGTATGGGCCTGATCCTTGATTTATCTCCCCGTATCCTTGAAAGGGTGCTGTATTTCGCTTCCTACATTGTATTGGATAAAGGTACAACTGATCTTCAGTACAAACAGGTTTTGTCTGAAGCTGAGTATCAGGAAGCAAGAGATAAATATGGCAGTGATTTCCGCGTGGGGATGGGCGCTGAGTCCATTATGGAACTGCTGAAAGACATTGACCTGGAGAAGGATTCCGCAGAGTTAAAGGCGGCTCTGAAAACGGCTACAGGACAGAAGCGTGCCAGAATCATTAAGAGACTGGAAGTTGTAGAGTCCTTCCGCGAGTCCGGAAACCGTCCGGAATGG
>CAMLYL010000074.1 GCA_946491665.1 uncultured Lachnospiraceae bacterium
TGTCAATGGTTCGCAGGTCGATCCGCTGACAATGCTGGAGTAAAATAAAACAGAGTAGAAATAAAGTAGCGTCGACTGGCAGAAGAATTTCTGCCAGCCGGCGCTATCCTACCTTTTAAGCATGAAAACCAGATATTTCCTTAATGGGGTGAGGATATGTCGGATAAGATCAAAACCAGTATTTGCAAATATATTGACGAGTGCACAGAGCAGTTTTGCACATCAAAAAAATTATTGGGAAGTGCGCAAGCCATTGCGGAAGAAAATTTTGTTTCCCGTTCTCTGATTAGCCAATATTTGAATGATATGTTTAAAAGCGGTCTGTTGATAAAAATTAATACAAGACCCGTATATTTTCTGAGCAGAAAAATAATAGAAAAGACCTTTCGAATTGTTATTAAAGAGGTTTATTTTGAAAGTCCAGAAGAGTTACTGGAGCTTTTGGACAGCAGACTTCTGGATAGGGGTATCTTTATTAATGCTATTGGGAGCGATGGCTCTCTGAATTATTGTATTCATCAGATGGTATCTGCAGTCAGTTATCCGCCGAATGGTCTTCCGGTGCTTCTTCTGGGAGAAAAAGGGACGGGAAAGACTTATCTTGCGGAGCTTTTGAGCAGATATTGCTTTAACGAGGGGATTGTAAAGGAAAAGACTTTGTATCGTTATACACTTTCTAAAAATGAAAGTGGAAGTATTACCGGACAGAGAATATTTGGATACCGCGATAGCAACAAAAAGGTGATTTCGGGACTGTTGGAAAAAAGCAGAGAAGGAGTTCTCCTTATCGAAAATATGCAGAATGCGGATGAAGCTTTTGTGCAGCAGCTGCTGAATTATTTGAAAGCAGGGTATTATCTGCTTGGGGAGAAGCGTTGTTATTCTTCAGCAAGGATTATTCTGACTGCAGTGGAACAGGGAGATATAGTAGAAATATTAAAAAATGAACTTCCCATATGCTGCCAGATTCCTGCGTTGAAAGAGCGTTCGTTCAAAGAAAGAGAAGCTTTAGTTATTGAGCAGTTTTCCCGTGAGCAGAAACAGATTCATAAGGAAATTTACATTTCCGGCAGGGTGTTTTATGCGCTGATTCACCACCATTACAAAAATAATATTAAGGAACTGCAAAGCGCAATTGTTTCTCTCTGTGCCAAAGCTTTTGTTGATTTTGAAGATCAGGTATATATCAGGTCTTATGATCTTCCTCCAGTGTTTTGGGAAAATTCACAGTTTATTGCCGGTGATGGAGATTCTTATGTCAAAGTGGATGATTATGCAGAGGAGAGTCAAAATGATTCGGTATTCATTTATTTTGAAATGATTCTGAATATCTACAGAGAATTTTGCAGCGGCGAACTGTCAGAAAATCAGTTTGAGGACGAATGTTTTTCCAGAATGGAAGACTATTATAATTATGTGGTTTTCAGCAGAAAAATTCATAACAATTACCTCAAAACCTTTGAAAACGCTCTCAAAAGAATTGTGGATTCAATCTTTAATCAGTATCAGATATTTCTGCCTGCGTCATTCGTCTATGTTCTGGCAAAGGCAGTATATAATTTGGCTTATAATAACGGAGCTATTCAGGTCTGGCAGGATCAGCATATGAATGAACTGATGGCTCTCCTGAGATATTTTGAGGAGAGATTTTCCTCAGCATGCGAAGTGGCTGGAGAAATATCAAGATGGATAAAGCAGGAAATGGATGTGGAGCTGGATGTGGCGGATTTTCTGTTTATTTTGTTAAATACACATTATTATAATATGGAGCTGGAATCGATAAAGTATCATTGCCTGATTGCAGCACACGGATATTCCACGGCGTCATCTATGGCTGATACTGTGAATAAAATAACAGGTGTTCATATCTTTGATGGTATCGATATGCCACTGGATGCATCTTTTCAGAGCGTTAAAGTATTGATACGTGACTATCTGAAAAAATATACATACAAAAAAGATATTATTCTTTTGGTGGATATGGGCTCTCTGGAACAGCTGGACGATTTGAAAAAAGATTTTAAAGACAGAAATCTTGGGATCATTAATAATGTAAATACGAGAATGGCTCTTGATATAGCGGGAAGAGTTAAACAGGAACAGGAATTGAAGCAGATTATACAGGAATGTGCAGAGGATAATATTTCTCTCTGGCGTTTCCATCCGGCGGCATCCAGACCGGCTTCTATTATTTTTGCAACAGAGATTGGAGAAAAGGCTACAGAGCGGGTGCTCCAGCTTTTTAAGAGCAGTATACCACGGAATATTGAACTGTTAATAATCCCCTATTCCTATAATAAACTGCTTCAGAATGGAAACAGAGATGAGGTGTTTGCAAATAATCAGGTAATTCTAATAGTGGGAATGACAGAGATTAAAGGATTGGATGTACCCTTTGTTTCTCTGGAGGATATGATAACTTTTTCTGATTTTGAACTGATAGCAAATGTTCTGGCACCATATATGAGCAGAGAGGAAATGGAGATATTTAACAGCAATATGCTTAAAAATTTTTCTCTGGTCAGCATTCTGGATAATGTAACAATATTAAATGCTACAAAGCTTTATGAAAAAATAGCCAGGGCCATCGATTTGCTGGAACGTCAGTTTACAACTCTGATTCCCAATAAAATAAAAGTGGGGATGTATATTCATATCAGTTGTCTTGTAGAACGTCAGGTTCTGAGAGAGACGGAAAAGACGTATATAGGGGGAGAAGAAAACAGCAGGGAAGTACAGCGTTTCGCAAAAGTATTTAAGAACTGCTTTGCAGAGGTTATGAATTATTACCGGATAGAGTTTCCGGTAAATGAAATTGCATATTTTTATTCTATTGTGAAACCATATATTTAAAAAGGGAAGGCCAGTGTCGAAAAATGTCGACACTGGTTTTCCTTTTGTGGAAATATCAGCTATAGCTGTAAAAAGTTCAAGCTGTATTGTTAAAAAATCATTATTGTACAAAAATAGTTGTGATAACTGATATAATAACAGACAAGAGCTCTTGATAAAAATAATTGTTTTAAAAGAAGATTATTTTAAAACAGTTAGTAAAACAGTCTGCAAATAAAAAGTCAAGGCTAAATTGATGAACATTGAAAATTTTATACAGGTTGAAAAATAGGTATCACAACAAGACCACCGCAGTGCGCTGGTCTAAAACAAAGTATGGGATTGAAATCAGCTTTCTTTGGATTCTTCCAGAGAAGCAAGGTATTCCCTTACCCGTCCGTAATAAATGCGGAGGAACTTATTGGCTCCGGCAGTCATATAGACATAATACGGCTTGCCTTCTGAGCGTTTTTTGTCCATGAAGGCATAGACTGGATCATCCACCGGAGAACGTTTGATCAATCCATCCATGATCTGAAACAGTGTTTTGCGCAGGCTTGGAGAGCCTTTCTTTGAAGTAGGTACACTTTTCTGGTTATGCTTGCCAGAATCGTTCTTTCCAGGATCGACACCGGCAAAAGCAGTAAGCGCACCTCTGTGTGTGAAACGGGTAACGTCTCCGATCTCAGCCATAAGCTGGGGACCAAGTGACGGTCCGACCCCGTTCATTGCCATAACAACCGGATATTCCGGGAGCGTGGCGGCAGTCTGAACCATTTTAATGCGGAGAGCCTCCACTGTCTGTGAAGCCGTGTTCAGCATCGTGACAGCCTGCCGTATCAGCGTTTTTGTGCTGTCATCTTTCGGAAATACGGCGATCAGGTCAGAAGAGCTCTGATAGATCTTTTCCGCCTTTGAGGCACTGAAGTTATAACCGTTGCGTTTGCACCACTTCTGGTAATGCTCCGTAAAGGCTTGCAGAGACTTGCTGCGTACACAGTCTACATGCCAGTAGGTGCAGACAAAGTCCACCCATTTCTGGGTGCCGTCACTGCGGGCAGGGCTGTCAAAGAAGTCATTGGCTCCGGGATAGGTTTGATCCAGAAGGGAAATGAGGTTGTTTTTCATGGCAGTTTTCTGGTCCATATAGAAACCGAACTGCCGGTTCATTGTTTTGAGTTGGTTGCGTGTTTTATCCATGCTTCCATATTGCTTCAGTTTTGCCCAGCGGTCAAGAGCATAACGGGCGATTTTTTTAGAATCCGCTTTATCCGTCTTTGGAGCACGCAGAGAGTCATCTCCGAAATCCCTGATCAGGATGGGATTGACAGCGCTGACAAAGATGCCGGCGTCAGAGAGCCAGTTGGCAACCGGTTCATAGTATCTGCCGGTATGCTCCATACAGACTTTGGTTTCTCCATCAAGGCTTTTGATCTGGTCAATAAGAGCGTTGATAGCAGACTGGGTATGTGGAATATCACAGGGCGGCATAAGAACCACATCGCCGGGCCTGCGGATGGTGACAGTACTTTTACCTTTGGAAACATCGATACCAACAGCGTTCATGATAAAAACTCCTTTGAAATGAATTAGCAATGGTCAATACCAGATTTACTCATTGCCTATTCAATCTACTGGGGATATCACACGAACGAGAAAGTTCAACCTGCGTAAAACGAATGCTGCGAATGAGGGCTGGTTGGCTGACTTTTTTACGGACGTTAAGTCCAAGAAAGGAGAGGCCAGACCTATTGCCACACTCATTCTAACAGCTTAAGCAACAAGATGGGTAATTCCTTACTGGCTGTAAGGGGTATTAACCATAAATATATTGTAGTAGTAGGAGGTGAAAGGTGTATGGTGAGTTTGTTCCGGGTAGATTTCAGACTGCTGCATTTTCAGACTTCCCAGACGTGGCCGAAAAAGCTGGGGTGTACAATGATTATCGTCGCCAATGATGAGGTTGTAAAAGATTCCTTGCGCATGAGCCTGATGAAAATGAGCGCTTCGGGAGGGATCCGGCTGAAGATTTGCAGTGTGGATGAGGCGGCTTCTTACTTGCTGGCGGATGAAAGCAAAAATACAAAAATAGAGCTGGTTGTGGAATCACCGAAGGATGCATACAGAATTTGTGAGAAAGTGACGGCACTAAAAGAACTGAATGTAGCGTTGCTGAAGGGAGGGGAGGGGAAAAGAATGGTGTCTCCCTCTCTGAGCTTTTCGCCTGAAGACGAGGAATATCTGAAAAAAATGCTTGATAGGGGAATTAAAATTGAATCTTATGTAGCGCCTGATGATAAAAAAGTTTCTGTAGAAAAATACTTTTAGGGGGAGGGATATACAGATATGTCAACTTTGACGACTGCATTATTACTGGGACTGGTATATGTAATTGCGTGGTGCGCAGATAACGTTGCAGGAGCATCTTATATGCATCGTCCCATTGTTGTGGGGGCACTGACGGGGCTTGTAATGGGACATTTTACAGAGGGGCTGATCATTGGAGGAACGATGGAGCTTGCTTGGATGGGCTTTTTGCCTTATGCAGGCATGATTAGCGGAGAGGAGAGAATTGGTGCGATTCTGGGAACTTACTTTGCGATTTCCACTGGAAATTCCTTTGAAGTCGCAATTACTATCGCACTTCCTGCAGCGATTTTAGGAGCATATATTTCTACGGCTTTTAATACTTTCGGTTCTTATGTAATGCACCGGTGCGATGGCTGGGCGAGAGAAGGGGAGATTGATAAGATTAACCGCTTTCATATCGGATATGGTGTAATAAAATGCACCTTGATGACAGCGATTGTAATTATTACGATTTTGCTTGGAACCAGCGCAATTTCTGCTGTTATTAATGTTATTCCGGAAACAGTTATGAACGGTCTTGAAAAAGCAAGCAGTCTGCTGCCCGCGGTAGGATTTGCTATGTTGCTGAATATTATGTGGGACAAGCGATTTATTCCGCTGTATTTTGTTGGATTTGCTTTGAGCGCGTATCTTGGGCTGGATGTTATGGCGATTACGATTCTTGCCCTGGGTCTGGCGCTGTACCGTCTGTTTATGAAGGAAGAGGAGGAGAGCCATGAGTGAAGAAACAAAAAAATATGAAATTACCAAAAAGGATTTGAATAAAGTTTTCTGGCGCTCCATGCCAATTGAGATTTCGTATAACAGTGAGAGAATGCATAACCTCTTTTTTATTTATTCGCTGACGCCGATATTTAAGAAAATATACAAAGATGATAAAGAGGCTATGGCTGCCGCTCTTTGCAGACATGTGGAATTCTATAATACCACGCCGCAGATAGAGCCCTGGGTTGTAGGGATTATGGCGGGAATGGAAGTGGAAAATGCAGAAAACGGGAATAACATGGGCGATATGATCACGGCAATTAAGACTGGTATTATGGGTCCGATCTCGGTCATTGGCGATACGCTGTTTTTTACAAGCGGTTTCCGTGTGATTGCAGCCTCTGTTGGCTCGGCGCTGGCAATAGCAGGAAATCCGGCAGGAATTCTTGTGTATTTTCTGATATTTAATGTTCCTAATTATATCTGTCATTATTATGGAATTCATTCCGGATATAAGCTGGGAAGCGGATTTATTGAAAAGGTTCTTGCGTCAGGTCTGCTGAAAAAGGTTACAGATGTGGCACTAACGGTGGGGCTTACGGTTCTGGGTGCGCTGACTTCATCGTATGTATCTCTGACAACAAACATATCGTTCACTTATGATCAGGCGAGTATTGATTTGCAGACTATATTGGATGGCATCTGCCCGAATCTGTTACCGGTTGCGCTGACACTGTTCTGTGCGTGGCTGATGCGCAAAAAAAATGTGAAAGCACCGCTTCTTATGGTGATTATTATTATTGCAGGTGTTATTCTGGGGACACTGGGGCTTATTTAATGATGGAAGAGAATATTGTTTTATTAAATACCCTGAAGAAAATTCCGGATACAATTATGGAGATTATTGGGAAAAGAGAGAGGGTTTCAGAAGACTTTATCTCTCTTTTCCAAAAAAAGAAAATTAAAAAAATTTATTTCAGTGGTCAGGCTTCGGGAATCTATATCGGTCTCATACTTAAGAAATTTATTGAGCATCATTTTGAAATGGAAGTTCAGGTTGTGAATCCATCAGCCTTTCTTCAGAATGAAGGATTTAATGTAAATGGAAAATACAGTTCTGAAGAGCTGTGCATGATTTGTCCGGCTCATTCCGGTTCTACGACGGGACCGATAGAAATGGCGCGCATATGCAGGGAGCAGAAGATTTCCGTTATCTGTACTACATATAACATTGAATCAGAACTTGCAAAGCTGTCAGATGTTGTGATTTATAAGTTCTCTGGACCAGAAGAAAGTTATATTGAAACCAAAGGACATTTCGCTTCTATTTTGTGTATATTCATGTGTTTTCTGGAGTACGGTTTGGTTACAGGCAGGATTTCTTATGATACCTGTGAGAAATATCTGTCGCAGCTGAAAGAGATTGCAAAAAATATGCCGGTAATTTTTGAGGACACAAAAAATTGGTATGCGGAGCATAAAAATATGCTGCTCCATGTTCCATATATGCGATACGTGGCCAATGGGGAGTATGAAGGAGCAGTTCTGGAGGGTGGCCTTAAGATAGCGGAAACTGCACACATTGCATGTATCTTTTATGAGACGGAAGAATTTATGCACCGCTCCACTACACAAATAGACAGGGATTCTGTTATAATAATTACAGCTCCGCAGGGGGATGGCTTTGAACGGAATCTCGAGCTTGGCGAATGGGCGTCGGAGTATTGCAGCAATGTTGTTCTGCTGACATCGAAAAACAGTAAAATTGAAAAAACTGATTTGCTCATATTTAGAATCGAGAGCGTGGATGCCCCGTTTTTTTCACCTCTAGAGTATATGCTGGTTTTTGAAATGCTGGCATATGAGCTGTGCGAGGATTTACATAAGAGCGTTGTAAAGGCTGATAATGACGGGGCCAGCAGAAGACTAAATACACACATAGCAGGTTAAGAACATGAAGTATATCATAGCGACACATGGAAATATGGCTTCCGGCATCAAAAACACAATAGAAATGCTGCTTGGAAAGCGGCAAGATGTCTATGCAGTAGATGCATATGTTGAGGATCAGGAGTTTTCAGAAACTCTTCAGAATATGGTAAATTCTATAGAGGATAGTTATATTTATATTTTTACGGATATTGTTTCGGGAAGTGTAAATCAGACTGTATCCCATATGTTGAATGACTGCCGTATTCATCTCATAACGGGGATTAATCTGCCGGTCATTATAGAATGTATACTCAGAAACAAAGAAATGAGTGATGAGGAAATAATGGCAGTAGTAGAGGAAGCGCGTCAGCATTTGATTTATATGAATTCCGTATGCTAGGTATATGGTTTTTAAACGAGGAATAAGAAAATGAAATTTGTTTTGGTTAAGGATTTGGATGAACTGTCAGAAGCATTTAAACAGCAGATGTTGAAGTATATGTACAGTTCACGAAACAGGGTAAATATAGCGATTACGACAGGGACTACGCCGGTCAAAGGATATAAAATGTTATCGGAGTTTGTAAAAGGTAAGGATTGCTTTGACGGAGTTCATTACTATATTTTTGATGAATTCTGGTATAAAGATGATCCTGTGGGAATCTGCAGACGGTCTCTGGATGTGAAATATTTTAAAGATGCAGGGGTGCGGGAAGAGTGTATTCATAATCTGGAGGAGGATACCTGGAGAGAGGCAGATGCACAGATTCAAAGGGATGGAGGCCTTGATATGGTCGTTATGGGGATTGGAACCAACGGTCATTTCTGTGGAAATCAGCCCGGGACTTTTGAAAACTGGAATGAAGGAGTTCATACGATAGACAGGCATAGGACCAGAGTGGTAGAAGAGCTTCTGATACAGCTGCTGCATGAGGATCTGCATTCGGACGATGAGAGCAGGATTCCGGATCATTATATTACTATGGGCCCCAGAACTGTTATGAATGCAAGAAGCATTGTATTCATTCTCTCAGGGAAAGATAAGGCAGAAACTGCTAGACGAGCCTTTTTTGAGCCGATTAGTAAAGACTTCCCGGTGTCAATTTTTCAGCTGCATCCGGATGTGACGGTAATTATAGATGAGGATGCCGCAGCATTGATAAAATATAAAATATCCCAGAACCCTGTCTGATCAAATACATGGACTTCACAGAAAATTTACGAATGCTTAAAGACAGCTTTTCAAATGCGGGATAGAAAACTTAACAAACCGTTTCCTATAATAAAGTTCAGAATCAGGATGAACCTTTGTCTGGCAGGAAGAGAGTATCTCCGGGAGCCGGAGAAAAGACAGGGTTTGGGCCATCTGGAAAGAAGGTAGAAAAATGCAGGCAGGAAACGGTATCGATCTGGTATTTCTGGTACAGGTACTCTGGGTATCGGTGTGCTGTGCGGGGCTGGCTGTGTGCCGGATTCGCAGCGGGAGAAAAGAAAAATAGTAATGTCTTGAAAAAGTCTTGACGCGACAGGTTTATAGACGATGCAGGAAAGCGGCGATATTCTTAAAAGGAGTATCGCCGCTTGCTGTATATGGGGAAAGAGGGTAGAATTTGAGCTTTGAACATAGTACAATAAAACATAAGACAGAGCGGTAAATCGGAATTGAACAGAACGATAAATCCTCCTTTATCGGGAAGATTAGACAGAAAAACCAACGAGAATAATTTCAGCCAGCCGTTCCCGGCTGGCTGTTCTGTTACTGTCACTATACCACAGAAAATCCTTTATTTTTGATACAGCTTTCCACTTCCGGGGCATCCTCGCTGTGGAAAATCAGTACCGGCTTACCGGAGTCACGGTTAAACGAAAGATAGGTATAATCAATATTGATATTGCTCTCGGTCAGCGCCTTCAGAAGCCGGTTCAGGTTGCCGACCTCGTCCTCTACCTCTACGCCGATGACGCTGGTCATGCGGCAGAGATAGCCGGTATCCTTCAGGATGTCCATGGCATGTTCCGGGTCAGAGACAATCATGCGGTGAATTCCGAACTCGGCCCCGTCGTTGGTACAGGAGCCCCAGATATTGATGCCCTCGTCGGCCAGCATCTGGGTGATGTTCTGGAGAGTTCCTTTTGTATTTTGTGTGCATATGGATACTTGTCTCAGCATGGCGATTCTCCTTTATGTTTTCATAGATTTGTCAGTCAGGTTCCAGGTCAGCTTCTGTAAGCGCCTCTGTGGGCGGCTGTTTTTTCAAAAGACTGCAACTATCATACCACAGAGCCCCGCATTTTACAATGGCAATCGGAAAGACTTTGTGCTATACTACCGATTGACAAGAATGAAGATATCTTTGTCATTTGAGGTATATTATGGAAGAATTAAGAAAATTACTTGAGAAATATATGAATCAGGATCTGGAAAGGCTGATCTTGAGCTCTCCGCGGAAAGGGCGGGAAGAGCAGAAGGTCAGGCTCCGCCCTGTGCTTCTGAAAGGCAGGTTGAAGTTTCAGGCGGAGATTTTTAAGGGCCCGCAGGCTTTTCATGAAAATATGAGCCGGGAGGAGGCTGTGGAGCGGGTCCTGGGCTGGATGGAGGAAGTCTTCTGCCAGCTTCAGTTGTCCGGAGCGGGAGGGGATGTGACCGCTCTTGTGAGCAAAAAAGGACGTGTGACGGTAAAGGAGAAAAAGAAACCCGGGAATGCTGCTTCTGGAAATGCGGCGCCCGGAAGCGCGGGTTCCGGTGTAAAGAGAGCCAGCCTGGAGCATAATAGAAAGAAAGAGTATCTTCTGGAAGAGGGGACTCCGGTTCCGTTTCTGGTGGATCTGGGAGTTATGACGGCGGAAGGCCGCGTGGTGCACGCGCGCTACGACAAGTTCCGCCAGATCAACCGTTTTCTGGAATTTATCGAGGATATCCTGCCGGCTTTTCCACGGAACCGGGAGCTTACGATTCTGGATTTTGGCTGCGGGAAGTCTTATCTGACCTTTGCCATTTACTATTACCTGAAAGAACGGAAGGGGCTGGACGTGCGGATTGTCGGCCTGGATCTGAAAAAGGACGTGATTCGCAAATGCAGCGAGCTGAGCCGGAAATACGGGTATGAAAAACTGACCTTCCTTCAGGGTGATATTGCCGGATATGAGGGCTGCGAGCAGGTGGATATGGTGGTGACGCTGCATGCCTGCGATACGGCCACGGATTATGCCCTCTGCAAGGCGGTGAAATGGAACGCAAAGGTAATCCTGTCCGTTCCCTGCTGCCAGCACGAGCTGAATGCCCAGATAGAAAATGAGATTCTGGCGCCGGTACTTGGCTACGGACTTCTGAAGGAGCGGATTGCGGCCCTTGTGACCGACGGCCTGCGGGCCCGGCTTCTGGAGAGCCAGGGCTATGATACCCAGATCCTGGAGTTTATCGACATGGAGCATACGCCGAAGAATATTCTGATTCGCGCGGTGAAGCGCGCGGAAGGGGCGGCTGAGGAGGACGGGCGGCAGGAGAAGACCGAAGGGAAGAAACGCGCAGCGGGAAGAAAGACAGAGGAAGAAAAGCGCAGGCAGTGCGCGGAGGAATATGACCGGTGCGCTTCCGCGCTGCATGCGGATCTGACGCTCGCGAGGCTTCTCGGGACCGGCGTGTCTCCCGCGGAAGCATACAGAAAGAGAAGAGAAGGAGGCGAGGGCTGATGAAAAAGGTAATCATTAAAATCGCAACCATCGTGGCGGCCTTTTTCCTTGGCCTTGCCGGTATGGGATATTATCTGATGGCAGGAAACGCGGATTCTACCGCTCATATGGCTTCGGCCTCCCTGCCGCTTATCTATCTGGAAAGGAACGGCAGGTCCTTTAACCTTCTCCATGGATACACGGAAAGCATGGACGCGGCGTATATCCGGGACGCGGTTATGCCGCTGTCGGAGGACAGAAGGGTTTCCATCCGGATTGAGAGTCCGGACACGGCAGTCCGTAATGTCTATTATGAGGTGCGGAGCACAGACATGGACCGTCTCATCGAGGATGGCGAGCTGACAGAGCTTGAGCGCGACGGCGACGAGATTCGGGCAGAGTTTCAGCTGATGGATCTTCTGGATGAAGGGGAAGAATATCTGCTGGTACTCCGGCTGGAGCTGGAACACGGACAGGAAGTATATTACTATACGCATCTTGCCAGCCTGGCGGAGACACATCTGGATGAATGCCTAGATTTTGCAGATACTATCCATAATGCGCTTTTTGACAAGAATAATACCGTCAGCATCGCCCAGTATATGGAGACAGATTCCACAGCGGACAACAATACCCTGGATCACGTGACGATTCATTCCCGTTATAATCAGATGATATGGGCGGATATGGAGGTGGAGCCTCCTTCCGGGGAAGTACGGACCTATATAACGGAGATTGATGCTTCTGTGGCTTCTATCCGGCTGGAATACGAAGTGGAGTATGTCAACGACAGCGGAGAGACAGAGCAGTATGAGGTGACGGAATCTTATCGGATCCGTTACACGGAACAGAGAATGTACCTTCTGAATTATGACCGGAAGGTGGACCGGATTTTCGATCCGGAGCTTGATATTTTCTCGGATGATTCCGTAGACCTGGGTATTCTGAATACGGAGGTGGAATACCGGAAAAATGCAGAGGAAAACATTGTAGGTTTCGTGCAGAACGGACAGCTCTGGAGTTATGACGCGGCTCAGAACAAGCTAGCGCTGGTCTTTGGTTTCCGGGAAGGAGACGATCTGAGGGGCAGCTATGACGAGCATGGGATTCGGATTCTTGACGTGTCCGAGTCGGGCAGCATGAATTTTCTGGTTTACGGTTATATGAACAGAGGCTCCCATGAAGGGGAGACGGGCATAGCCCTGTATACGTATGACGCGCTGGCGAATTCCGTGGAGGAAAGAGTCTTTATAGAAAGCAGCCGCTCCTTTGCGGCGCTGGAGGCCGAGCTGGGAGAACTGGCCTATGTAAATAATGATCAGCAGTTTTATCTGTACCTGGACGGAAATATTATCCGGATCGATCTGAATACCATGGAGTATGAGACGATTGTGTCAGGCATAGAAGAGGAAAGCTGTATGGTATCCTCGGACGGTCGTTTTGCCGCATGGCATCAGGAAAATTCCCTGTACGCATCCAGCGCGGTGACCATTCTGGATCTGGAGACGGGAACGAGCAGAAGTGTTTCAGCTCAGGACGGATATTATATTCAGGCGCTGGGCTTTATGGGAACGGATTTTATCTACGGAGAAGCGCGGCAGAGCGACGTGCAGCAGGATATTGCGGGAAATATCACTTTCCCCATGGGCCGTGTGGTCATTCAGGATAAAGACGGCAATGAGCTGCGCTCTTCAGATTATGAATCCAGAGGAAAATATGTGGTTTCCATTTCCATAGAGGATAACCGGATTTCACTGAGCTGCGTACAGCGGGCTGCAGACGGAAGCTACGAGGGGGCGGCGCAGGAAGCGATCACCAGCAGGGCGGTGGAGACCGTGGAAAAGATATCTCTGGAAACGAAGGATTCCGGAGTCAAGAAACGGGAATACTATTTTGCGCTGTCGGATGGACGCGGCACAGGAACCTTGAGGAGACTGACGCCGGAGCAGGTGCTCTTTGAAGGCAGCCGCAGTATTTCCCTGGAAAATGAGACGGCAGATGAGCGGTATTATGCCTATGGCTTTGACGGCTCCTTCCTTGGCGCTTACGGGAAGGCCAATGAAGCGATTCTTCAGGCCTACGACGCGATGGGATGCGTAGTAGATGGAAACCAGGACTACATCTGGAAACGGGGCGGGCGCAGTACCAGAGTGGATCTGGGCGTGTTCGAGAATCCCCAGCAGAACGAGGGAGAGTCCAGTCTGCAGGCTGCGATAGAGATCATCCTGGGAACACAGAAGATTTACAGCGACGTGGAAGTGTACCTGTCTCAGGGCTACACACCCTTTGAGATTCTGAGCGAACAGTCGGGCGGACGGGTTCTCGATCTGTCGGGCTGCTCGATAAGTATGATACAGTATTACATCAGCCAGGGATATCCGGTGCTTGCGATGCAGGGCGGCAGCGCTGCGGAGCTGATTACGGGCTACGATCAGCAGAATATCATTGTGACCGATCCGCTGACAGGCGAGAGCACCCGCCGGGGACTTAGCGACAGCACACAGATGTATGACGGACTGGGCAACCTGTTCCTGGTCTGTCTTCCGGCTGAGGAAGCATAGAGCATTCTGACGGCATGAAAGATCAAAAAGAAGGAGGAAACTGAGAAATGGACGAGCGAATCAAAACGCTGGCAAAAAATCTGGTGAACTATTCCTGCAGGGTAAAGGCAGGCGACAAGGTGTATATCAATTATACCGGACCTTCCACGGAAGATCTCACGAGACAGCTGGTCAAGGAGGTCTATGCGGCAGGTGGTCTTCCCTTTGTACACTATATCAATCCGAAGATTCAGCGGGAAGTTCTGATGAACTGCACAGAGGAACAGCTGAAGCTCATGGCAGATCTGGCCGCCCGGGAAATGTCGCAGATGGACTGCTATATCGGCGTGCGCGGCAGCGACAACGTATCGGAGCTGTCGGACGTGCCGGCGGATAAAATGAATCTGTATGAGACTCTGTATTCCACTCCGGTGCATCATGGCATCCGGGTCCCGAAGACCCGCTGGGTGGTTCTCCGCTACCCCAACGCGTCCATGGCTCAGCTTTCCGGAACAAGCACGGAGGCGTTTGAGGATTTCTATTTCCAGGTGTGCAATCTGGACTATTCCAGAATGGGCCGCGCCATGAAGGCTCTGGTGGAGCTTATGAACCGCACGGACAGGGTGCGGCTGACAGGAAAGGACACGGATCTGACCTTTTCCATCAAGAATATTCCGGCCATCGCCTGCGACGGCCAGCTGAACATTCCCGACGGCGAGGTGTACACGGCTCCGGTCCGCGATTCCATCAACGGAGTCATCACCTACAACACGCCCTCCCTTTATCAGGGCTTTACCTTTGAAAATGTACGCCTGGAATTTGAAAATGGAAAGATTGTAAAGGCTACGGCAAACAATACCGAGCGACTGAACCAGATTCTGGATACGGACGAAGGCGCCCGTTACGTGGGTGAATTTGCCATCGGCGTGAATCCCTATATTCTGAAGCCGATGAAGGATATTCTCTTTGACGAGAAGATCATGGGCTCCATCCACTTTACGCCGGGCAACTGCTACGACGACGCTGACAACGGCAATTCCAGCGCCATTCACTGGGATCTGGTCATGATTCAGAGAGAGGAATACGGCGGCGGAGAAATCTATTTTGACGACCGCCTGATCCGCAAAAACGGCCGCTTTGTGCTGCCGGAGCTGGACTGCCTGAATCCGGAGAATCTGATCTGAGAAGCCTGAGCTGAAAAGACGGGAACCCCGGTGTAAATGAAGACAGACAGAGACAGACACGGGAGCCCCGAAGGCCGCGTTCCGCAGAACCGGCCCCGGGGCTCCCTCTTTTTCCGCGCGCCTGTCGGCGCGCGTCACATTTTGTTTTTGCGCTGCTTTCGGTTTCAGCCAGCCGGTTAATCTTCTTCGATGACCTGCAGCTCCAGGTAATCGAAATCTATCTGATCGATAAAGCTGTCCTGATAGAAGCGCACTTTCGCGTGCCGCTGGAATTCCCGGATGTTTGTATCCAGCCACAGGGGCTGGCTTAAATCAAATTCCTGGCAGATCTGATCCAGCGCGTGGAAGACCTTATGAGTTCTCGTGTCCTTTGTGTCATCACAGATGACCGTATCCCGCAGCATGCGGTTATCTTTAAATTCCTTTGCCCAGAGACGGAACATGATTTTCTCTCCTCCATAGCGGCGCGTACCAGGGGCGGATTGCCTTTTGTACGCCGGCTCTGTCTGCAGTAAAAAGTAATCCGGTTTCAGATGTTTTTCAGTATAGAGGATTCGGGCGGGTTTGTAAAGACGGCGTTTTTACATAAAACTTTGTAAAACGTTTGTAAAAAGAGGTTTCCGGCCGATTTCGCTCTTGTCAATTCCCCGGGAATCCGCTATAATGTCGCTCATATCTTTCGATATTTATGTCCAGAAAATACAAAGGAAAAGAGGAGGAGACATGAATCCGATACTGTATGAGCTGCTGTGGTTCTTTTTCATATATGCTTTCGTGGGCTGGATCATCGGCACGGTGGCGGCCGCAGTCCGGGAGAAGAAATTTGTGGATGTGGGTCTGCTTTACGGTCCGCTCTGTCCTGCTTACGGCTTCGGCGGCGTTGCCTACGCCATATTTCTGACGGAGCTGAAAGAGCATCTGTTTTTTCTGTTTCTGGGCGGCGCGATACTGTGCTTTCTGCTGACGCTGCTTACCGGCTTCGTGCTGGAGCGTATTTTCCACCGGAAA
>CAMLYL010000075.1 GCA_946491665.1 uncultured Lachnospiraceae bacterium
TTTCATGCTTCGCCCTGCCATGCGGCTCCGCACACAAAAACGGCGGCTGACGCCGGAGATCCCGTATTTATGATATTTTTAACTTAAACTTCTGAACTTCTTTTTCGGAACTTACCTTCTGGATCAATCCCCCCAGCTTCCGGAACTTTTCATCAAAGGCCTCATACCCCCGCTCAATATAATAAATATCATCCACAATCGTAATGCCCTCTGCAGCCAGACCCGCGATCACAAGCGCCGCTCCCGCTCTCAGATCCGGTGCGCTGACCCGCGCGCCGGTATAACGATCCACGCCGTAAATAATGGCAATATTACCTTCTACCTTTATATTGGCTCCCATCTTTGCCAGCTCATCTACATACTTAAAACGGTTCTCAAAAATACTCTCCGTAATAGTACTGGTTCCGGAGGAAAGTCCCAGAACAATCCCCATCTGAGGCTGCATATCTGTGGGAAAGCCGGGATATGGAAGGGTTGTCACCTGAGTATGATGCAGCGGATGACAGGCAATCACACGAACCGCGTCATCAAACTCCTCCACACGGCAGCCCACTTCGAGAAGCTTTGCCGTGGTAGCCTCCAGATGCTTGGGAATCACATTCTTCACCGTAACATCTCCGCCGGTAGCCGCAGCCGCAAACATAAATGTCCCGGCCTCGATCTGATCGGGAATTATGGAATACTCCGCCTTATGTAACTTTTCCACGCCGGAAATCCGGATCACATCTGTACCGGCGCCGCGGATGCTGGCTCCCATACAGTTTAAAAAGTTCGCCACATCAACCACATGAGGCTCCTTGGCTGCGTTTTCAATCGTAGTCCGCCCTTTGGCCAGAGCCGCCGCCATCATGATGTTGATCGTTGCGCCTACCGATACCTTATCCAGATAAATATGGGTCCCCCGCAGCTCTTTTGCGCTTGCCGCCACCATGCCGTGACGGATCTCAACATCTGCGCCCAGAGCACGAAATCCCTTCAGATGAAGATCTATCGGTCTGCTGCCGATGGCGCAGCCGCCCGGCAGAGCAACCTCCGCGTTATTATATTTTCCCAGAAGCGCACCCAGCAGATAATAGGATGCGCGTATTTTGCGAATATACTCATTGTCCACAGTATATCCGTGGACAAAAGATCCATTAATCCTGACCGTGTGGATATCCACACGCTCTACATGTGCTCCGATATTCTCAATCGCCTGAAGCATGACGTTGATATCCCGGACATTCGGCAAATTCTCTATCGTGATCGTCTCATCCGCCATAACGGCTGCGGCAAGAATAGCAAGCGCAGCATTCTTTGCGCCGCCGATCTCTATTTCACCGCACAGCGGATTCCCGCCCTTGATTACATATTGATCCATCTCGCACCTCTATGTTCTTTATTCAAATACGATATTCTAACGATATCCCAAACAAAAGTCAAGCGTATTCCTGTGAAGAATCTATTACATTTTATTACACCATTACTGCGCACGAGATGTCAGATCTGTGATCTAAGCTGCGCTATGCCTGAATATGCACAGTGCAGACCACAGTTCCGGCAGACCGGACTCAGTCACAATACAGTGCTTTTTTTGATTATAGCATATGATATGCAAACCGGAAACGAAAAGTTAATCTATCATTTTCTCTTTTCCGCACAAAATCAGTGTTTCCGGCAGCTTTGCGGCTGCTATTCTTCCGATGTACTGCTGTCTGTCTCTTCCTCATCACTGACGGTGCTGAAAATATCAGAAAATCTCACCTGTGCCCATGCCTTTTCATCCAGGTCAAAATCAGACTCTTCTTTCCATGCATCAGTCACTTCGGTATACTTTGCCTGCTGACGCTCTGAAATAATGTCCTCTCTCGCAGACTCTGCCGCTTCCTGATCATTTTCACTGTCCAGGCGGATAATATAACAGTCTCCGTCTGCTTCTATGGCATCAGAAACCTCTCCCTCTGACATGGAATCAGCCGCCGCGATCACCTCTTCGGAAAATCCGCCGTCCTCCTCGCTGGCCTCGTCCTGTCCGTAAGAATAAGTAGAAACTGTGTAGGAATTTGCCTCCGCAGCCCCGTCAAAATCACTCTTTGCCTGTTCCACAATCCCGGGAATACGCTCCCGAAGCTCCGCAATCTCATCCTCTGTATAGGACACATAGCTTCCCGATGCATCAGTGTATCCCTCCAGATCTATCTGAATATAGCTGAATGTCCGGCGGGCGCATTCCTCGTCCGTAACATTCGTATCTGCCGTTGCTTCTATTGCATCGGTCATTTTACTTTTTACAGTCTCGTAATAAAGCAGATCCTCCACATATTCCTCTGTGGCTCCCATAGCCTCAATGGCATCCTGAGAATTATCCTCCATAAACTGCTGCGCCGCGGCGGAAATGGAATCCATCTCCTCATCCGAAATCTCCACGCCATAGTCTGACATATGCGCTTCCAGCAGCAGACTTGTTTCAATATCCTCCATAATATAACTCTTTACCGACTCCTCCATCGTCTGACCGTTTTCATCAGCGTAAGCTTCATCGGTCCAGTACCCTTCGCCATAATAAGAAGCCAGCATCGTATCGTAATTTGCCTGATTATAATGCGCTACAAAATTGGCATATCCCAGAGAAATTTCCTGATCTCCCATAGTTGCCACTACATCATCCTGATTTATACGGTTTCCACAGCCGCCCAGCATCAAAGACGAAGCAATAGCGCCGGCCAGCAAAACCGCTGTTACTTTTTTTATTTTCATGATTTCCTCCATCAGTGCTTAATCTTTTAAATTATAACGTGTTTTCCCTCACGCCGCAAGTCAATATCCGCGAAAATCCGGTCAATGAAAGCGGAATATTATTACTATAACATAAACAGAGAACAGGGGAACTGCTCCGCGGCGGAAACAGTCCCTCTGTTCTCTGTTTAAAGAAAAAATTCGTTTTTACTGCGCACGTTTTTCAGCGCGCCCAGCTTCTGATTCATCTGTTCCTGCACCGGCGGCGGAAGTACTCTCGCCTGCTCCGGACAGGCAGCAACACACGCCATACAGAGAATACAGCTGTCCCCATCCGTAACCACACTCTCATTCTCCAGCCGGATCGCTGCTGCCGGGCAGACCGCAGCACATTTGCCGCATAACCGGCAGGAAGGCAGAGAAACCGGCGTCACCGGCATGGAGAATTCCGGTTTATAGGGTCTGTTTCCGGGAACCGGGAAATCATCCGACGTGTCCTCCTGCATTTTGCGGAGTATTTTCTCTGCAAACTCCCGGATTTCTGCAGCATCCTCCGAATCCGGACGCCCTGCGGCTACTTCCGTAACAATGGAATGCTGTGCCACAAACGCACCTGACGCATAAATCTGAAAACCGTTTCCGGAAATAATATCGTTCAATTCCGCCAGCGCATCCTCGTAAGCTCTGTTCCCATAAACAACTACGGATACCGTCTTCTGTCCGTTTCCCCTGAGAGCTTTCAGTTTTTCCGCGGCCAGCGTTGGAAGTCTTCCGCCGAATACAGGCATCGCTATCACAGCCGCTTCCGCAGCTCCGGGCAGTTCCGCAGGCTGCCGTTTTCCGAGATCGATTTCCGACACATTCCCGCCCATGGCCTCCGCCAGAATCCTTCCTGCCTTTCTGGTTCCCCCCGTAGGACTGAAATAATAAAAATTCACATCTTTAAACATACCTTTTCCTCCTGACAAAATTGCTTTTTACAAAATTTGTGAAAAAACGCTGTATTTCCCACAGAAATATTATATAATAAGAACCGCAAAATCTGAAAGATATTTTTTAGAGGAGATGGATTGCATCCATGAACACAAAACTTCTGACACTGCATTCTTATATAAAAACCGGAACATTGGATACGGAAGATCTTGAAAAAATAGAAGAGGCGGCAAAAGTGCTGCGAAAGGGAGGACTGGTGGCCTTTCCCACTGAAACAGTATATGGCCTGGGCGGCAATGCACTGTATAAAGATGCGTCAAAACATATTTATGAGGCCAAGGGCCGTCCCTCCGATAATCCGCTGATTGTTCATATATCAGATCTCTCCCAGATGGAACAGATCGCGGCCCGGATCCCGGAAAGCGCACGGCTCATGGCAGAGGCCTGCTGGCCTGGACCGCTTACCATGATTTTCCCGAAGGCAGACTGTATTCCCCGGGAGACCACCGGCGGACTTGATACAGTCGCAGTCCGCTTTCCCAGCCATCCGGTGGCCATGGAGCTGATCCGGCGGGCAAAAGTTCCCGTGGCAGCGCCCAGCGCCAATCTCTCCGGACGTCCCAGCACCACCACAGCCCGCCATTGTCTGGAAGATCTCTCCGGAAGGGTGGATATGATTCTGGACGGCGGAAGCTGCGACATCGGTCTGGAATCTACCATTCTCGACATGAGCGGCGATCAGCCCCGTCTGCTTCGCCCCGGTGCAGTCACCCGGGAAATGATTGCAGAAATACTTGGAACTGTTCCCGCGGAGGACGTGGCGCTGAAAGGGCCCCTTGCCCCCGGAGTAAAGCCGAAGGCTCCCGGTATGAAATACCGCCATTACGCCCCCAAGGCTCCCATGGTAATCGTAACAGACAGGGAGGGAAACGGAAAAACCGCCGATACAATTCTCCGGCTCATTCACGAAAAAGAAACAGAACAGCCGGAGACACGCATTGCCGTTATCTGTACAGAGGAATGTCAGCAGGAACTGCTTCAGAAAGGGTTCCCTGTGGAGGGGCATATTTTAAAAACCTGCGGTTCCAGAAAAAATAAAGATTCCATTGCCCATAATCTCTTTGAATTGCTCCGGGAGATGGATGAGGAAGATGCAGGATTTATTATCACAGAAGGCTGTTCCGAAGAAGATCTGGGACAGGCAGTTATGAACCGCATGAAAAAAGCGGCCGCGTGGCAGATCGTCACAACCTGACGCCGCGCAGCCGCTCATGACAGTAAATCAGTTCGCAATAAACAGTATGACCATGAGAAGCCCCAGGAGGATGGCTCCGATGAGGCAGATGACATTGATCACCTTCTGCCAGCTCCTCCTGAGAACCAGGGAAAGCACAAGCGCTATCCCGATGCCGGCCAGCCCGCCCAGAGAGTTCATAATCAGATCTGTAATATCGCTGGCTCCGATCGCCAAAACATACTGTACACATTCATAAACAAGACTGGTCAGCATAATGGGAAGGAGCTTTTGGACAAAAGGTTTCTTTTCCAGAAGACTGCCCAGCAGAAGTCCGTATGGAACAAAAGCCAGTCCGTTCTGGATGATTTCTCCCATATCTACTCTGTTATTTACAATTACCGACTGTCCGAACGGGATCAGGTTGACATTTCTCATGTGGGGCAGCCCCGGATCGCCAGGAAACTGCATTTTAAATACAATAATCCAGGTCAGTACAGCCAGATAAACGATGAGTAAAGCAGCCGTTAATTTTCTTGATTTCATTTTCATTCCTGTCCTTTTTCATTTTCAGATCAGTATATCAATTCTTTTTTAAATTCATACACCATCTTTCTTATGAAATTCTTAATCCAGGATACGAAAACAGGACTGTATAAATCCCCTGAAGCAGTTATTACTCTACTGTTCCTCAATAATCCTTACATTCCAGGGACCCACCACGATCCGGGATCCAGTCGGAATCTTTTCATCGGAAAGCACATCCACTGCATCTTTATACTGATAAACAACAGTCTTCTCCTCCGGGGAATAATTCAGGTAGTAACGAACCATTCTCCCATAGTCATTCACTCCCTTATGAACGGCCACACCCGCATTTTCTTCAGAAAGATCAACCTCCGCATCCTTCATCACATCCCGGAACACGTTGGCAAGAGTCTTCTGATCCGTCATGGTTCCCACATAGACAGCCGTTCCCTTCCCATACGCATTCCTTGTAATCGCCGCATACTTTTTCCAGTTATAATGATCGTATGAGGCCAGCGCTTCCGCCCCTTCAGGCTCCAGAAGCTCCATAAAGGCTTTCGCCTGATGGCCTTCTCCGGAAACTGCTTTTCCCGTCAGCCCCACGATTCCCCGGGGAAATGTAAACTGATGATACCGGACTCCCAGGGATTCCCGCAGGATCCGGGGCTGCACCTCTGTACTTACCTTTACATTCTCGTCACAGAATGCCGACTTAAAGGAAACCACAATATGACCGCCGTTTTCCACAAAACGGTTCAGCCGCTCCAGCGTCTCGTCGGGCGCCGCATAAAGCGCCGGAACCACAATTACCTTATAGGCGGAAAGATTCTCTGTCTCCGGCCAGATCACATCACACTCCACGTTCATGTCAAACAGGGTATCTGCCATCCAGCGGAACACATCATTATACAATACCCCCGGATTTCCTTCCAGGCCCTCAATGGGAAAATACTTCAGGGCAGTCAGAGACACATTGCTTGCCAGAATCGCCACCTCATTTTTCTTTTTCAGGTTCACCAGATGATCGCCCTTCTCCGCAAACTCTTTTCCAATGACACATGCCTCCCGGTAAGTATCATTTTCCGCGAAATCATGGCTCAGAAGCCCCTTCCAGTAAGTCTCCACAGAATTGTGAATGGAATGCCAGTGCCAGTACATAACACTGTTAGCCCCCTCTGAAAGATGACTGTAGGCCTGAAGGCGCAGCTGCCCCTGATAAGGAACCCACTGAGGGAATCCCTGGGCTTCTGTCTCCAGAACCAGATAGTTGGCCCCGTCCTTTATGGAACGGCAGATATCTCCGCCAACAGCGATTTCTTTTCCTGTAAGCACATCCTGCGTGGGATGATATATATCAATTCCCGCTATGGTAACCGCATTTCCCGCCCGATGATGATCCACATCAGGCTGAATGCCCACAGACCAGCCTCTCCACTCCATATCAAAATTGTGGGTGATAAACTGATCTTCCCGGCGGTACTCATTGACAATATCCGCCTGCCACTGAAGGAATTCTTCCACCAGCGTCCGCTGGAACTTTTCAAACTCCGCCAGAAGACTGCCGTTGCAGGCGCCTGTCACATCCACATAATCTTCCCAGGCATTCAGGCGGTTGCTCCAGTAATCCAGTCCGAATGCATGATTCATGGCATCCAGATCATCATGAAACTTTTCTCTCAGATATTTCACAAACTGCTGCTGAACATTCTTTCCCGCCGTCCCATAATGCTTTGTCTCATTATCAAGCTGATAACCGATCACGCATTTCCGGTGGGCGCAGACCCGCATCAGTTCCCGGATCACCCGCTCCGCATAAAAACGATACATGGGACTGGTAATATCCATCAGCTGCCGATGTCCATACTTCTCCTGACCGTCCTTTGTAACCGCCATTATCTCCGGATGCGCTTTCGCCATCCAGGTGGGAACCGCATAAGTGGGCGTGCCGATAATCACATTGATTCCGGCCTTTTCCATGGCGTCCATCACCCGGATCACATGAGAAAAATCAAAAACCCCCGGCTGGGGCTCACAGGTACTCCAGGTAGATTCTGCAATCCGCACCACGTTGATCCCGGCCTTTTTCATCATCTCCACATCCTGTTCCAGCCGGTCATAAGGCATGTACTCATCATAATAAGCCGCTCCAAAAAGTAATTTGTCCATTTTTTCCTCCTCTTCTCCTTCGATATACGACAGGGCGCCGTTTTTAAAAAACCGCCTGAACATCGTTTTCCAGACGGTAAAAAAATACATTATTATTTATAAGTTTACTTGATTTTTCATCTGTGTTCAATACATTTCTCATCCCGGAAGAACTTTCCGCACGTTAATGTTCACTCCGTTCACAATAACTTCCCCCAAAACAGATACCGGCGCAGCTTTCGCCGCGCCGGTGTCCGTTCAATTTACCGCTCTATACCAAAACCTCTCAGAAAAATGATTAATCATCCATCTCGTCAATGAAATCTGCCACAGCCTCTCCTGCCATACGTCCGGAGTTCACTGCCCATCCCATGGAGTTTCCGGGAAGCGTGAAGTTGTAGCTGTCGCCGTACAGGGTGTTCGCATCATTACCAACTGCGTACAGACCCGGGATAACCTCATCCTTCTCATCCATAACCTCGCAGTATTTGTTTACTCTTACGCCGCCGATAGTGCCGTAAGCAGCCACATAGAACTTACCGACTCTGTATTTTCCTTTTCCGGTAATCGGATGAAGGAATGCAGGGTTCTTTGCGAACTGGGTATCATGACCGCAGTCACACATATCATTGTAGTCGTCAATGGTCTCCTCCAGCTTCTCCGCATCGATGCCAAGCTTCTCAGCCAGTTCTTCAATAGACTCTGCCTCAATGTATCCATCGTAACCTTCTTCAACAGCACGCTCAAACTCGGGATCAACTGCCAGGAACGCATCTTCCGGATGTACGATATCAAAGATATCGGGACCGTTTTTCTTGTAGTATTTCAGAATGCCGTCGTCCATAATGCAGTACGCATAATTGCCCGGCTGGATATCGATGGCATTTCCGGTGTAAGTAGTATTTCCCATACGATCCTCGTTCATGAAACGGTCGCCGCGCTGATTGATCAGAAGGTTGGGCTGGCGAAGCACCGCATCCAGAAGGAACCAGTTCATGTTATCCTTCAACTGATAGATTTTCTCTACGTTAGCGCCGAATTTCTGAGCGCCCACATTCCACATCATGTTCAGACCGTCGCCGTTGGTTCCGGGTACATTGAAGGGGAAATAATCCTCCCAGAGATGATAGCCGAAGAAATCTTTCAGCATCTCCGGATTGGTACCAAAACCGCCGGTTCCCACAATAACAGCCTTTGCCCGGGCCTCGATTTCCTCTCCGGTCTTATCTACAGCTTTTACACCGACACATTTTCCGTCTTCCATGATCAGCTCTTTTACCGGAGTCTCCAGATAAATCTCAGAACCCAGCTCTTTCGCCTTTTCCGTCATAATGCGGACCATAGGACCTGCCGCACGGGGTCCGATCACGCCGTTTTCCGGCTTTACGATATGCCATGTTGCCTCAGACTCCGCAAAATAACGGAAAGCTCCCGCAAACTCTACGCCCATATCTTCCAGCCACTCAATGGTGTCGGCAGACTTCTCGAAATAGGTCTGCACCACATCTGCGTCTACCTGATAATGGGTATATTTCATGTGCATATCATAGGCCTCATCCTTGGTGATCTCAGTAAACTGTCTCTTCTGGATCTTTGTTCCGATTCCCAGAGGGCCCATGCCCATGTTTGCAGCGCCGCCGGTAGTATTTGACTTTTCAAACACGATAGAACTTAAGCCTGCCTCTCCTACGGTTACTGCCGCTGCCAGACCGGAAGGGCCTGCCGCTACGATGATTACATCTGTTTCCATTGTTTTCATACGATCCAATACCTCCAAATTTTTTATTTAGTTCAAACCCCGGTAGTTCTTATATCTCGTTTCCGCCGGGGGCAAAACTCCTTTTAACGTTTCTTCTTAAACTTTCCGACCTTCGTCAGACGGGTGGGCAGTTTCGGCACACGGCCGGTAGTCTGAATAATCGCGTCATTCTCACAGGCCGCGATACATTTGCCGCACTTGTCACATTCAAACTCATCAATCATATGGATGTACCCTGCTTTGCCTTCAATGGCGTCCTTCGGACAGACATCTGCGCATTCCTCACATCCCTCACAGAGATTCGGGTCAATGTAAATACTCATAAATGCGCTGCAGACATTGTTGGCACATTTCTTCTTTTTAATATGATCTTCATATTCGGAAGCAAAATACTTCAGAGTTCCCATAGCAAAGTCAGACGCTGTCTGTCCCATGGTACAGGGAGTGGAGAAGGTCATGGCCTCTCCGATCTCTGTCATCATATCCGTGAACTCCTTTTTGCCCTGACCCTGGGTGATCTCTTTCACCATGGTGTGGAGCTGAATCAGCCCCTCACGGCAGAAAGTACATTTGCCGCAGCTCTGCCTCCGCTCTTTGGCCAGAACTGCCTCCGCCTCATGAATCATACAGCATTTGGAACCATATACGGTAACCACGCCGTTTCCGATCTGTGTATCTTCCTCAATCACCAGATCCAGTGCGGACAGATCATAAAGCTTCGTGCCGATGGCAATCGCTTTCGCATCCACCTCTCCGGTCAGTTCAGAAACCTGCGTCCCGTACGCCACCTTTGTCAGCGGTCCGGTCACGCCGTCCCGGCAGACTGCCATATAGGTACAGGGTTCGTATTTATCCTCAAAAATATCCGCCACCGCCAGCATAGTCTCAATATGATGGAAAGCTCCGCCCCGGCTTGCTCGGCAGTTGACAATTCCTGTTTTTACCTCTATTCCCCGGGCTGCGGCCTGCTCCGCGATCTCCTCCGCGTAAGCGGCCTCCTTCTCCGGGATATACAGATACATCTCCTCCGCATCCACGGCGATGGCTGCAACTGCCATTCCGTCAAATACCCGCTCCGGATTCTCCTTTAAAAGAGCCAGCAGAGCGCCGTTGGTATCTGCGTTATTCAGTCCCGCCACCACACGGATGGGGTTGGTCTGGAATTCCCGCTCTTCATTCACCAGTTTCCATTTATCAGCAACAGGAGTCCGGTCCACGCCAAATTCCAGCAGTCCGGAATCAGCGATTCTGGAAATCACGCCATCTTTTCCCATTGCTTTTGCATTTTCCAAAGCGCTCATGATTCCTGCACCTCCTTCTGTTCATTGGAATACTCCGTCCAAAGTCTGGACGGATGAATCTGAAGTCTCAGATCACACTGGAGACAACGACTGGTTTCCCCGCAGATCTCACTGTCACAGATACCGAAATCATACAGATCAAAGTTGCCCTCCCGCTTTTCTGCGGAAAGCACCTGTGTCTTCTTTGCCGTCAGACTTCCGAATCCCTCTTCTTTTCCAAGCACGGAATTCTTCTCCTGTTCCGGAGCCAGTTTCTCACTGATATCGCCGCCTCCGCCCAGATAAAGGTCAATCTGAACCGCCGCGTCTCTTCCGGAAGCAATGGCCTGTACAACGGACTTGGTGCCATAAGTTACATCACCGGCGGCAAAAATACCCTCTACGGAAGCTGCCAGCGTCTGAGGATCCACAACAATACTGTTGGCCTTTCCAAGCTTCAGTCCGCAGTCTTCCGACAGATCCGCCCACTGACCGGTGGCAAAAATCACGGTATCACAGTCAATATGATGCTCAGAACCCTCTTCCTTCTTCACGATAGCTCTGCGGTTTTCATCAAAGGTGAAAGACTCCACGTTCATGAAATCCACTCCAGTCACATGATCCGTACCGGTAATCCGCTCAAAGGTCTGAGCCGGATGAACGAAAATTCCTTCCTCCTGCGCCTGCTCGATTTCCTCTTCATCCGCCGTCATCACATCTCTCGCTTCCAGACAGGCCAGATGAATCTCCTCTGCGCCGAGACGCTTTGCCGTGCGGGCACAGTCAAAAGCAACATTGCCTCCGCCCAGCACAATCACATGCTTTCCGATTCCTGTATCTTCGCCCAGGCTTGCCTTTCTTAAGAAATCTATATTCACATGGACGCCCGGAAGATCATTCCCTTCCATGGGAAGCCGGACTCCCTTATGATTTCCTACTGCCATAAGAACTGCGTCATATTCTTTCAGAAGCTCCGCCGGACGTTCCACACGGACGCCGGTCTCCATAACAACGCCCTGATCTTCAATGACTTTCGCCTCTTCTGCAATAATATTTCTGGGAAGACGATAAGCAGGAATACCATATGCCATCATGCCGCCCACGGCAGGAAGCTCTTCCTTAATGGTCACTGCATGACCCTGCTTTCTCAGATAGTAAGCAGCCGTCATTCCCGCAGGACCTCCGCCTACCACGCAGACCTTCTTTCCGGTATCGGGAAGCTGCTTGCCTTTTCCTTTCCAGTAAGAACCGGTATCATGTTCCGCCGCATAGCGCTTAATGGCCCGGATATCCATTGCCTCGCTGACCTCTCCGCGCTTGCATTCCTTTGCGCAGGCCTGCGTACAGATCATGCCAAGACAGTGGGGGAAGGGCGCCTTCTCGCGGACAACTGCCGCGGCCGCGTCATAATTTCCCTCTTTTGCAAAGCGGATATACCGGGGAATATCTGTATGAACCGGACATGTATACCGGCAGGGCACCAGAGCATCCTCTTTTTTCATATTTGTGGTTAAAAGCTGCAGTTTATCACGGATGGAACCGGTGGGACAGACCTCCGCACAGGCGGTACAGAACCGGCAGCCCTCATCTGTAAGCAGCTTTTCATGAAGCGTTCCCACATAAGTCTCCATGTCTTTCTTCTTGTAATCCAGAATTCCGACGCCCCGCAGATCCTTGCAGGCCCGGACACAGCGGCCGCAGAGCACGCAGCGGTTCATATCATGGATCAGAAGCGGATTGCGTTCTTCCATCTTGATTCCCTTGCTGCGGACACGCATCCGCGCGTTATTTGCACCTATGTACTGAATCAGTGTCTGGAGTTCACAGTTACCGTACTTGGGACAGGTGGAGCAGTCCTCCGGATGTCCTGCCAGCAAAAGCTCCAGCGCCAGGGTACGCAGTTTATTTACCCGCTCTGTTTTCGTGTGAATTACCATGCCATCTTTCGCCCGCAGTGTACAGGACGGGGTCACGCCCTCCTGACCCTCCACCTCCACAATACACATACGGCAGGAGCCATTCTCCGGCAGATCCGGATGATGACATAAATGGGGAATATAAATACCTGCCTGCAGAGCGGCTTCCAGCACATTTGCGTTGTCCGCCGTCTCCACGCGGACGCCGTCAATTGTAATGACTGCCATAATTTTCTCTCCTCCTGTTTTCAACGTTTGTTGACTTTCTGTGAAAATTATATCATACTATAGATAGTTTTTCTTCCGACAGGCGTTGAAAATATGCAGAATTGAAATTTTTATTTTCGACAAATGTTGAAAACAGGAGGCAAACAGCGCTATGATTAAATTAACAGATCTTCTTTCTAAAATATCGGAACAGCATGACCTGCGCATTGCGGTTCCTGCCGGATATGACCGCCTGATCAGCCGCGCAGATCTGCTTCAGACCGATCTTATACCGGATGCGGAAACTCTGTACCTCTGTACGGACACGGCTCTGCTTCAGAATCATACAGTAATCGAAAAGCTGTCGGCTCTTTCTGTTCCGCCGCTGATCCTCACAGATTGCCGGGAAGAATTTCTGCTCCCGGTAATCCGGGCTGAAAAAATTCCGGATGTACATGCACTTTTCCGGACAATTCTGGAATGCCTGAAATTCGAAGACCGGCTGCAGAAGGAAATCAATGATCTGTATCATCTGCTTTACACCGGAAGAGGTCTGGAAGGAATTGTAAAGCAGGCGGAAACTTTTTTAAACCGTCCCATTTCCGTATTAGACGCAGGCTACGGCATGATCGCAGTGTCGCCTATGATGCTGCAGCTCCCCTTTGGCGTGGAAACCAGCGGAACAGGTCATTTTCTAAATGCCAGGGAAGTCGAAAGTCTGCGCCGGCTGCAGATTGAAAATCAGATTTATCAGAATAACCAGGCATTTTTTGTACAGACCGAAGACCATCCGGAAACTAACTGGATTTTCTGCGCCATCCGCATTCAGCATGTCATGTCCGGCTATGTGGCCGTCTGCCTGCCGGATCAGGCAAAAGCCACGGAACACGAACTGCGTCTGACTACAGCTTTTGCAGATATCTGTGCAGTCGAAATGCAGAAACATGACTTTTTTATTCAGAGAACCGGTCTTCAATATGAAACATTTTTCAGTGAACTGATTGAAGGACGATACAGCAACATTAAAATGATCGAATCCCGCTTCAAAGTGCTGAACCATCATCTGGGAAAGTTTTTCTGTCTGGCTGTTTTATACTGTACGGAACCTCATAACAGCGAACTGTTCAACCAGCGCCAGATGGCGTCCCTGCGCAAAATCTATCCCAACAGTATGTCCGTTGTATATAAAAACGACATTGTGCTTCTGCTGAATCAGGATCAGCCGGTGCTGCTGAATCAGGCTCTGACCGATCCTCTGGAACAGTTTGCCCTCCACAATCACCTGAAGGTAAGCTTAAGCCAGCCTTTCGCGGATATCCTGAAGCTTTCCATTTTTTACGAACAGGCAAAAAACACACTGGAACTGTCCGATATATCCGGCTCCGACCAGCTGCTGTTTTTCAGCACGGAAGTGCTTCCCGAGTATCTTTTTTCCAAATGTGATTATAAAGAGCTGGAAACAGGAATCCACTACCACGTCTTCCAGCTCCAGGACTATGACCGGGAATATCATACGGAATTTATCACCACCCTGCGCGCTTATTTAACCCATGACAGAAACGCTGCCAAGACAGCGGAATTTCTGCATATCCACCGCAGTACCTTCTTCTACCGGATCAAAAAAGTTGAAGAGCTTCTGGACATTTCCATTACAGACAGCCGGCTGCTGTTTCTGTATGAGCTTTCGTTTAAAATCTGGGATTATCTCAGCAAATAGACAAACGGAATTTATTTCTCCCGTTCCACAGAAAAAAGGTTCCCGCAGGAATCCGGCAGTCACCGTCTGCCATAATTCCTGTGGAAACCTTTCTGTTTTTCATACTTCCTCCAGCAGCTTCGCCAGCCGGAGCAGCGTCATCCGGTTTCTCACATAAGGAGAAACCTGCAGTGTATTCTCAATCATTTCCCGGGTCAGCCCAATCTCCTCCGGCCTGGTCACGCACCCCGCCTCATTCAGCTTCTGCAGAATCTCATAACTGTCGGGAAGATCATGGATCAGATCCTGAATCTCTCCAAGCTGTTCCTCCAGCTTCTCCAGATCAATCTCATCCAGAGGATTCGGATCATTGTCTGCCAGTACGCCGTCCAGCACTTCCGTGTCCTCAAAGGTCTTCTCCAGAAGCTCCATCTCCAGCCCTCTGGCGGAATCAGACCTTACCTTCACCATTCCATGACGAATGGCCTGCTCCAGTTTCTTATAATGCTCCGCAACCAGAACAAGAGCCACTCCCACTTCCTCACCATGCAGGGTCCCTCTGTCACCTTTTGGATCCTTCATGTCCCAGAAATGTGCCGCCATATGCTCCGCACCGGAGACAGGGCGTGGACTTCCCGCCATCTGCATCGCAAGTCCGGATAAAACAAGGGCATACATCAGCTTCTCAACCGCATCCCACTCGCCGTTTCTGATATCCTCCAGCTCACGATCCACATCCTTTATCGCACGTTCCAGCAACTCGCAGATATCCTCGCAGATATATTCGCCCGTGACCAGATGAGATACCCGCCAGTCCAGAATCGCTGTATACTTTCCCAGCAGATCCGACACCCCGGAGGCTGTCAGCCGCTTCGGCGCCCTGGCAAAAATCTCCGTATCCGCCAGAATCCACCGGGGAGACACGCCGGGAATCGTCTTCTTCATGCCGTCCCATGTCAGGCAGACTACATTTGCCGCATAACCGTCCACGCTGGCTGCCGTCGGCACAGATACAAAGGGAATATCATATTCTGTCGCCGCATAACGGGTCAGGTCATGAATCGTCCCGCTGCCAATGGCCACCAGCACGTCCACAGACACGCTGCTCAGCCCTCTGTCACAATAGTCCAGCTGCTTCATTACCTTTTTAATGCCCCGGTTATCAGGCTGCAGTCCTCTCGGATTCAGCTCTATCACCGGATAATCCTTAAACTCTTCCTCCAGAAATGGTTCCGCCGCCGCCCTCGTATTGCTGTCGCATATAAATACCGGATTCTGAAAATTCACCAGAATATCCACCAGTCTGGATGCTGCTCCGGCCTCGATACAGATATCCTCCACATCGATGATATGCTCTC
>CAMLYL010000076.1 GCA_946491665.1 uncultured Lachnospiraceae bacterium
TGTCAGCTAAAGCTGACCCGAATCCCGCGCCAAGACCCGTGAGCGGGTCTTGAATTTCCATTTGTACCACTGCAGTTATACTGCAATGCATAATATATGGGAGAAAGTGAAGTCAAAAGCCATGAGAATCAGATTATTTCCCACACTGCGAAACTACAGAAAAGAATTCCTTCCAAAGGATATCTTCTCGGGAATTATTATCGCTTTAGTTTCTATCCCTATTTCCATGGGATATGCTCAAATCGCCGGACTTCCGGCTGTATACGGGTTGTATGGATCTGTCTTTCCAATCATCTTTTTTGCACTGTTTTCTACATCAAGACAATTTATCTTCGGAGTTGACGCAGCTCCCGCAGCCATTGTCGGCGCCGCGCTTTCGACTCTGGGGATTGTTCCCGGGAGCAGCGCCGCAATGCAGTATGTCCCGGTCATTGCGCTGTTCGCGGGATTGTGGCTGCTGTTGTTTTGCGCGCTTCGCGCAGATCGGATTGTGAACTTCATTTCAACGCCGGTAATGGGCGGATTTATCAGCGGAATTGCCGCAACAATCATATTTATGCAGATTCCGAAAATTCTGGGAGGTTCCGCAGGAACCGGAGAGCTTCCGGAACTCCTCCGGCATATTGCAGATACAGCGGTTCATATTAATCTTCCGTCGCTTATCCTCGGAGCCGTCTCTCTGGCGGTCCTGATTGCCGCAAAACGCTTTATACCGAAATTTCCCATGGCGATTGCCGTCATGGCCGCAGGTGTCATTCTGACAGCGTTTTTCCATATCCAGGACTATGGCGTGGCTCTTCTGGAGCAGGTGGAGCCGGGTATGCCCGGAGTTTTTATTCCGGATTTTTCGCAGATCAATATCACAAACGCCGCCGGACGGTCGCTGATTGTCGCAATTGTCATAATGGCAGAAACACTGCTTGCCGAAAACAATTTTGCAGCCAAAAACGGTTATCATCTGAATGACAGACAGGAAATCCTCGCCTGTGCCGCCGGCAATCTTGCCGCCGCGGCAGTCGGCGGATGTCCAGTCAACGGAAGTATCTCCAGAACATCCATGAATGAACAGTACGGCGGGAAAACCCAGGCGGTATCTCTGACCGCCGGAGGGGTTATGGCAGTGATTCTTATCTGTGCCACAGGGTTTATCGGATATCTTCCGGTTCCCGTTCTGACAGCAATTATTATTTCCGCTTTACTGAATGTGGTCGAGACAGACCTGGCCATCCGTCTGTTCCGGGTCAGCAGGAAAGAATTTTTTATTTTTATGGCTGCAGGAGCGGCAGTACTCTTTCTGGGAACTATCTACGGGGTAATCGTCGGAATTCTGCTTTCCTTTGCCGCAGTAATTCTGACGGCAACGAATCCTCCCAGAACATTTATGGGGATCATCCCGGGGAAGAAGAATTTCTATGATCTGGAAAAGAACCGTTCCGCCTTTCCTGTGAAGCATGTAATAATTTACAGATTCAGTGAAAATCTGTTCTTTGCCAATATTAAAATTCTGGAAAATGATATCGAAAAAAATATTCAGAAGGATACCCGGGCAGTGATTCTTGACGCCGGCGCTGTAAACAGCCTTGATATTACAGCCGCAGACGGGCTGAGGAGACTGGCGGACAGCCTTGAAAAACGAAATATCCGCTTCTACTTGACAGAACACACGGCAAACATCAACGATCAGATGCGGAAGCTGGGAATCGGATCCCTGATCAAAGAAGGCAAAGTACGCCGGACAATCCTTGCCGCACTGCATGATCTGGGGCTGAAAGAACCATTTCCTCTGGATATTCCGGAGGATAAGATGCAGTTGTTCCGCCTGAGGCAGCTCAGCTCACTCTCCGAAGAAGAAGAAAATTCACTGGAAGAGTTCAGCTGGGCCTTCGGATCCGAAGCAGTCCGGGAAATTGAAAAAAGCGTGGAACATGTGTTAAAACAGATTCATGGTATATCAGATATCGAAACCCTTGCAGAAGAAGGAGTCGAAGAAAAACTGAGATTCTGGCATTCTCTCGGTCCCCTTGACGAAGATGAACTTCTCCGGAGACTGGAACTGCATATACAGGATTTCCCGGAAGAGGTACGGGAAAAAAGTTCTCTTGCTGTCGGTCTGATCGAAAAGCGGAGACAGGCTCTCAGAGAAAAACTTGTCAAAGAACACCCGGAAATACTGGAACACCTTCAGTGGAAAGAAAAACAATAAGGGGGACGGCTCCCTCCACTGCAGCCGCCTGCACATAAACCAGGATACCGGCCTGCATCCGGTATCCTGCTCCACCCTCCCCTTCAGATAATCTCCTGTACAGAAGGCACTGCGGCGGTCAGTTCATTTTCCTCCTGTCTCCAGACATATTCTCCGTATCTGAACAGCTGATATGCAGCAAACTATTCATCAGATTATTTTACAAAAATCCGTTCTGAAATTTGTGCAAAAAGCCCGGCTATAAAACTTTCAGAACAGTTCCGCACTCATGCGGTCAATTTCTGCATCAACGGCAGATCCCACGCCAAAAGCAGTGAAGGGCATTCCGGCGGTCAGACAGGGGATAAAATTGCGCCGCGGCCCGATTTTGCGGCATGCGCGCTCCACTTCTGCTTTTACCATTTCCGGTGTCCAGTCCGGAACATCCAGGAGACGGGTCTCAATCTCGCCCATAAAAGTAATTGCCCCGTCTGTCTGATCCAGTAGTTTCGGCATATCATTGGCCGGAATCACTCCCTGCCAGATATCAATGCCCATCTCAATCATATACGGCACCAGGTTTGCAGACCAGCCGTCATTATGATGTACAATAAGAATACCATTTTCTTTATAATATCCGTAAATCTTTTTATATGCAGGAAGGATAAATTCTTCAAACATTTCCGGAGACAGGAAAGAATTTTCAGTAGCTCCCCAGTCGTCATGATGAAGCACTGCTTCAATTCCCAGATCTACCATAAAATGAGCAAATTCCAGTTCCACTTCCACAATAAAATCGATCAGCGCATGCATTTCTTCCGGTTCTTCAAAAAAGTTTACAAAACAATCTTCCATTCCCATCAGGGCATGTAACCTTTCAAAAACCCCCTGGGTCTGGAGAGCGCACACAAACTGCCGGCTTCTGTCGACTGACGCAATTTTTCCCTTCAGCATATCAATATAGGCGGGTACCGGCGGAACCGCCGGTTTCTTCACAACCTCTCTCCACTGAGTAATATCCTTCAGCACGCGGTGCTGATCATCATGTACAGGGAACGCCCCCATCTGTCCTTCCGGCATGATCCAGAATACTCCATACTGATCATACCCTTCATTCCCGGGAATCAGCGGATAATCTCCCATGTAATAAACATCTTCCGGAATAATTCCCAGAAACTCAAATTGTTTTACAAAACGGTCCGGATGTCCGTCCTTTTTCATTGTCTCAATTACATTTTCTCTTGGTGTCAGCATACTCTTCTCCTCCGAAATACTTTTTATAATCTGATTATAGAAAAACAGGCTGCGGAACAAAAGTGCATTCAGCATGATTTTTTATTCTTTTATATTGATTTATCTGTGCATTATGTACTATTATAATATAAATTCTATATAAGAGGTGACCGCAATATGAAGCTGAGCATGTCCATTCTGGCTGACTGGCTGTCCGATTATCAGCCAAGAACCGATCTGAAAACAGATTTGCTGGAAATTGAAACTGTAAGACTTTTTTCCGGCAAAGAAGAGCCCCGTCCAAACACCTTATATATCGGCACTCTGCACCAGCTGTTTTCAAACGGAAGCAACCGGGTTATCTGCACACATAAAAACGATATTCTGATACTAAATACTGAGGATGTGGAAGATGTGCTGAATCAGGTACTCACAGCGTTTGAATATTACTCCCGCTGGGCTGATCAGACCCAGGCCCGCATATCAGAAGGCGCCATGCTCCAGGATCTGATCGATCTCTCCGAAGACATCCTGAGATGTCCGGTCTTTCTGCTGGATTCCGGACACCGTATGCTGGCCTGTTCCCGGCGCTATCTTCCTCAGAAAGAGGACAGGTTCTGGGATACCATGATGGAAAACAAACTTGGAGATTCCGCCATCGTAAACCAGTTAAACACCCGGTATCCGGACAGACTGTTATATCAGGGAATCTATACGCTGGACGAAAACAATTTTTTCACATCGAAAGGATATCACTATAACTTTTTTTACCAGAACAGCTGGGTAGGCCTTTTTGCCGCCATTGATGAATTCGGCACCTTCCGAAAGGGCAAACTGGATATTTTTCTGATTTTCTGCCATATCATAGATAAATGGTTTCAGACACATATTGAAACACAGGGAGCTTCCGAACTCAGCATTGCCCTGCAGAATGCATTGACTTCCAATACCAGGGAACACCATGAATTAAACCGGCTTTTATCTCTCTGGAACTGGAAGGTTACAGATGAGCTGATACTGGTTCAGCTTACTGCGCCCTACGCTCCCTACAATATCAATATTCATCTCTGCCGCACAATTAACAGCTCTGTCCGGGATATTTTCGCCATAGTAATGGAAAATTCTATCGCTGTGCTCTGCAATCTTTCACGGCAAAACCGGGGTTCACTTGAAACCTCTCTGGCAAAATGGCTGTTAAGCGGAAAATATTATGGCTCCGTCAGCCCGGTATTCACCCTGAAGGAATCACTTTATTTTTATTACCAGTACACTAATCTGACATCCCGGTACTGTGAGAGAATCCCCGGGGAATTTTATGACGGCAGCTCCTACGTATTAGAGCATCTCATAAATTACCTGAAAGACGCTCCGCTGCCATCTCCGTATCATCCCGGACTTCTGAAACTGATGGATTACGACACCAGGCATCACTCCTCTTATTCTGATACACTGCGTGTCTACCTGGAAATGGAGCGAAATCATCTGGCCACAGCCAGGGCGCTGAACCTGCACCGCAATTCCCTCTCCTACCGCATACAGAAAATCGCACAGATCACAGGAGCAGATTTCGATGATCCGAATACAAGACTGCATATGCTGATATCCTATAAGCTGCTGAATCAGGAGCATAACAATTCCCGCCTTTCCGGAGAGTGAAAGTAATATATTATAATTTACCCGAAAAATAAAATCGGCAGAAAAAATGCAACCTCTCCGACCATATAAAAAGAGCCCTCCATGGGCTCTTTTTATATCCGATATACTATTCCACCGTAATCAGCTTATACTCTCTGGTTCCGATTCCCAGCTTTTCACCGTGAATCAGGCCGGCCTCCCAGTCCGTGTCCGGATGGATCATTCTGAAAACATCATGGTGATGCTCATGATGTTCTTCCGCCGCATCAGCCACGCTTCCGGGAACAACCGGCTGACTGTTGGCAGCATCCACACAGGCCTGGTCAAGAGCCACCGGATCGAAGGAAGCAAACATTCCCACATCCGGGATAACCGGAACATCATTGCAGCTGTCGCAGTCACAATCCGGCGACACGTCCATCAGCATACTGATATGGAAAGAAGGCTTCCCTGCCAGAACCGCTTTTGTATACTCTGCAATCTTCTTATTCATGACCGGTTTCGCCTCATCCCACTTTGTCATAATCGCCCCTTTCGGGCAATAGGCGATACAATATCCGCAGCCGACACAGTGTTCCTCGTCAATCACCGCTTTCTGATCTATTACGTGAACACCGTCATTGGCACAGTTCTTTACACACATGCCGCAGCCGATGCAGCGTCTCCGGGAAACCCTGGGGGTTCCGCTGCTGTGCATTTCCATCTTGCCCTGTTTGGAACCGCAGCCCATACCGATATTCTTCAGCGCACCGCCAAATCCGGCGTTTACATGTCCTTTAAAATGTGTCAGAGAAATAATGATATCCGCCTCCGCAATGGCAGCTCCGATCTTTGCTCCCCTGACATATTCTCCACCTTCTACCGGAATCGCCCGTTCATCCGTTCCACGCAGCCCGTCGGCAATAATTGTATGCACTCCGGTTGACAGCGGATTATAGCCATTCATATATGCCGCATCCAGATGATTCAGGGCATTGTTGCGGTAACCCACATATAAAGTATTGCAGTCGGTCAGAAACGGTCTGCCGCCGCGCTCTTTGATATAATCACAGAGCACTTTCGCATACTGGTGACGCAGAAACGCCATATTCCCTACTTCCCCGAAATGCAGCTTGACCGCCACAAACTTATCCTGAAAATCAATCCGGTCAATTCCGGCTTTGATCAGCAGTCTCCGGAATTTCTCCAGAATACTGTCTCCCATTCCCACATGCATATCCGAAAAATAAACTTCTGAACTCATAATCTTCACTCCTCTGTCTTTTCTGCATCCGCCCGCTCAATGCTGACATTATAACAAAAATCAATCAGGAAATCATCTCAAATATCAATATCTTCTCCCTTGGATCCTTTCCTCCGAACAGATCTTCACAGTCAATCTCTTCCAGAAACATCAGCTGATCCTGTGTCATCAGAAAACTCACATATTCATCCGACGGATAATAGAAAAACAGCCGGATCTTCCTCGGCATGGCATAATAAGAATCCAGGATCCTGGCCAGTACCTTCTGCAGAATCTCCACAGAAAAAGGATTAAAAAAATAGCAGCAGTCCGCTTCCTCCGGAACCTCATAAACTTCCGCGCTTTTCTGAACAAAAAATGTTCTCCCGGCAGATGCCGCGCTTTTCCGATTCCTTTCAGCTGCGGAAAAAATCCGTTCATCATATTCGATTCCAATGGAGCGGCACCGCGTCTGCCAGGATAAAAAGAAACAGACGCGTCCCTTTCCGGTTCCGTAGTCCACCAGCACATTCTTCCTGCCAATCCACCCGCTGTTCGCCAGCCGTTCCAGCACACAATAGGGCGTCGGCTCATAGGGATAACGGTACTGATCAGAATGAGAATCGTCCCGACCGGTTGTCTTTATTTTCAGCAGTCTGTCCCACTGCACTTCATTCTGTTCCATAGTTAAATAATAATCCCTGCTCCGTGATCGATTTCATGCTGGGCAATCTGTGCCGTCCATCCGGACATTTTCTGCCGCTGTTTTTTCCAGTTGAAATCATAATACTCCACTTCAATCTCCCGATAGCGGGTCGTTTTCCGGACACCGTCCAGAGAGAGACAGCCCTCCTCCGTTTCATAAGGATCCCGCCTGGAAATAATTACCGGATTGAACATCACCACATCCACCAGCCCCATGTTAACAATAATGATATTTTTCTTTACCCCGATCATATTTGCAGCCATACCCACACACCGCTCCCGGTTAGCACGCAGGGTATCCTGCAGATCTCTCCCAACCTGAATATCTTCCTTCGCGGCAGGTTCTGACTTCTGACTCAGGAAGAAAACATCTCTTACAATTTCCTTTACCATCTGTTCTCTCTCCCCGCTCCCTGGCCGCAGCCCGGAGCCTGCTCCAGATCTTCTTCCTCATAAAATCCGGCGCTGAATTCCATATTGATCTCGGCAATCTCCTTCTCACCTCTGATATACGGATCGTACATTTCCCAGAGATCAATCCCACCGGCGTCCTCCAGACCATCCTCGTCCGGAATCCACTGGCGGATTAAGGCAATCCGTTCCTCCATAGTTGTATCTTTGATCAGTGTACTTTTCATCTCAACACTCCTCCGCTTCCATTCAAACCAGCTGACGATACACACCGTTTGCACAGCTGTTTCTCAGACCTGTTTCCGGTCTCTTCGCCCGGCATCTTCCAGAATTACAGCCGCAATCGTTTCCGCTGCAATACGTGAGCCTTCTTCGTTGGGGTGACAGCCGTCCTCTGCGAAAAGATCCTGCCCATCCGCCAGCTCATAAAACCGCTTTCCCACATCCGCAATCAGCGCATGATTCGCTTCCGCCGCTTCATGACAGGACTCGTACATCTGCCGGTACATCTCATCATAATCCATTCCGAAAGACTCCAGCTGCTTCCCATTCCGCTGATACGCCCAGGTGGCATACAGAACCGGCATGGCTCCATTCTCCCGGATCTGTTCACAGAGCAGACCCACATTCTTCAGAAAACTCTTTTTCGCAGTGATCGGCCCGTTGCTCATCTCCTGCAGTACCACATAATCCCATTTCTCATTCTGAAGGGCTGCCTGGGTCAGACTTCCCATCTTTGTACCGGGATTCAGGTGCTCCGCCAGGCGGGCGCCGCCCCGGGTGTGATGAACCACCTCCGCTCCGGTGAGCCGGGCAAGAGCAGCAGGGAGATTGTTGACAAATATAAAACTGTTTCCTAACATTAAAATTCGCATGGGCAGTCTCCTTATTCAATACTTAATCCGGAAATAATCCAGATACGCTTTATATCGGTCCTGTGCCATCAGACAGGTATCCCTCAAAAAACCTCTTTCATGAGTCCACTCTTTTAACCCGCGGTAGTAATACATTTTCAGATTATCTTCAATGATAAATGGAACGATATTATATTTTAAACATTCTTTAAACATTACCAGCCTTCCCACGCGCCCGTTGCCATCCTGAAAAGGATGAATACGTTCAAACTCCACATGAAATTCTAAAATATCGTCAAATGTTTTCTCCGGCTTTCGATTATATGCATTCAGCAGCATCTTCATTTTTTCTGAAACATTTTCCGGCAGCGCTGTTTCCATCCCGCCAACTTCATTTGGCAGCTTCTTATAATCTCCCACGGCAAACCATTCTTTTCTTGAATCACTGGTTCCTGTTTTCAAAGTCAGATGAAGTTCTTTTATAAATTTCTCAGACAATACGGATTTTGCCTGATCGATTATTATATCAATACACCGAAAATGATTTACGGTTTCTACTATATCATCCACATTGACTGCTTCATTTTCTATACCGATTGTATTCGTTTCAAAAATATATCTGGTCTGTTCATGCGTCAGGCAGCTCCCCTCCATATGATTAGAGTTATAGGTTAATTCAATCTGTGTCTTGTGATAAATGCTTCCCGGGTATTTACTTTTTTTCTCCTCCTTAAGAATGTCCAGCAGGACCTTGGGAGACTCTTTTTTCTTATTACTGCGCTCCGGTTTTTCTGCCCCCGCAGGAATCTTCCATGTTTTTCCAGAAAGGAACGCTCCGGGTACACGGCCATTAGCACAATAATCCCTTACGCTTCGCTCCGACACATTCCATCTTTTTGCCGTTTCAATCACTGAAAGGTATTGCATAAGTTTCCCCCGCTTATTTCACTGTACTCTTTAATCTTCTACTTTTTAAGTATATCATATTATCGGCAAGATTTTTATCTGATTTCATTTGGAAATTCATAATTTTGCCGATTCCGCCGACATCCGGCTCATCTGGCGTTTATCCCGTTCACAAACGCCAGATAACAGGCAAAATCTCCGATCGTCTTGCGGTTAAGCCGATCCTCTTCCTCATAGCCCAGCCGTTCCCGCCATGCGGCGTCCTTCCCCTGCTGTTTCAGGTATCTTGCCAGCATATTGAAATGGGTAATTACCGAATTATGGCAGGATGTCCGTCTGGAATCCTTTTCCATTTTCTCCTCGCGGCTCAGCAATGGCCAGCCAGCCCGGATGGATGCATAACGTATTGCTATCATCATCAATTCATCATACAGCTCCAGAGCATCTGAGTCACAACCAATCTCTGAAATCATCACTTCATGAATACTCCGCATTTCCTCTACAGTCAATGCCTTTGGCTCTGATAAATAATCCTCGTATCTGCTGATCATACTGTGAAATACCTCCTGTTCTGCCCCTGTCCGTTTGGCTGGACAGGAAGCGGTTCCCTTACCGGTACTATTCTGCCATCCGTCTCTTCGCCGCCTGCGGGGGGGCTCTCCCCAAAAACAAAAAGCCCTGACATGATATGTTCTCCATTCCGCCGGTTCTCAGAACAGTCATATCCCCCGTCGGATATCGCTCACACCGGGCGTCAGAGTTCTCCGCTGCTGTATCGTGCCAGGACTTTCCTTCATATTCAATTTCCTTCCGGGCTTATTATTTTACTTCCACCAGTTCAATCCGGAAATTCAGTTCCTTTCCCGCCATCTCATGGTTTGCGTCAAAAGTGATGGTTGCTCCCTCTTTTGCAGTTACTTTTACCGGAAACTGCTGACCGTACTGATTTGACAGGTATACCTGCTGACCGATCTCCAAATCCTCGGATCCGGGCATCTTTGCGGTCTCAACGGTAAAAATCGCGTCCGGATTCGGCATACCATACGCCTCTTCCGGCATCAGATGAACGTCTGTAACCTGTCCGACCTCCATATCGGCCACTGCCGCATCAAAGCCTCTGATCATCTGGCCCGCGCCGCATACAAATTCCAGCGGTTCTCCCCGGTCATAAGAAGAATCAAACTGAGATCCGTCATTGAGAGTTCCTCTGTAATGGACACGGCAGGTTTTTCCCACGTTACGTCCGGTCAATGCAGGGCGGGCTTCCTGTCCGTCTCCGCAGCTGTCACCGCAGGAATGGCCTTCCCCGTGGTGACCGCAGTCATGATCTTCTCCATGATGGCCGCAGTCATGATCCTCTCCATGATGATGATCACAGTTAGATCCGGTATTTACCAGCTCTCCCGCCAGATAAGCCTCCACGGCCTGATCAGCATCTCCCTGTGCTCCGGCACAAAGCTCAACACCAGCCTGTGCCAGGGCATTCTGTGCTCCTCCGCCGATGCCGCCGCAGATCAGAACATCTACATCCTGCCCGGCCAGCAGTCCGGCCAGGGCTCCATGACCTGTACCGTTGGAACCGATCACTTCACTGGAGATGACCTTGTTATTCTCCACCTCATACACCTTGAAGAACTCCGTTCTTCCAAAATGCTGAAATACATTCCCATTCTCATAAGTTACTGCAATTTTCATTGGATTTCCTCCTTATTTCCCCTTTTGCACTTTGACAAAAGCCAGTATATAATCTATCTGCCATTCTAACACAAATAAAGTATTTTGAACAGGAATATTCCAAAATCTCCCGCCTACAGACCGTTCCTGTAAATTTCACTGACCCGCGCCTGCGCCCGCTCCGATTCTTTTTTCCTTATAATTTCTTCCCTGTCGCTGAGGATCGCCAGCATCTCGTCAATCAGATCTTCGATTTTCGGATCTGATACCCGATACAGGTACCCCAGCATCCGCGTTGCAGTATAGTCTGTATTCATATGCTTATATGCAATCTCCGCGCAGAGTTCTTTCGGATATCCCCTGCTCAGCAAAAGTTTATATAATTCCTCTGTCCGTTCTGAAGCCAAACAAATCCCCTCCGTATCACTCATTCTGTTTCCCTTCCTCTGACCGCTCCGCCCCACGGCGGTTTCCCTGCTCCTTCCAGTCCATCCCCAGCTCATTCAGCAGAGCAATCCGTTCCGGGGTGATATGATAATTGGAATTTCCCCGGTAAGCCTGCCGCTGGGTGGACAGCCACATTCCAAGTTTTACTCCATCATATACAAAATCGCAGGGAACATCAACGGTTCCATAATTCTCATAATACTTTTTTAAAATATGATAATTTTTCTTCCACTTAAATTCATAAGGTTCCCAGATCATTCCGATACTTTCCAGCCGCCGGATCTGTTCCCGGGATAATTGTCCGTTCCTGTACCTGGACCTCTGTCCGGAAATCCAGTTCCAGAGATTTACGCCGGTTTCAGATCGGAAATTCACCGGAAGAAACAGGCTGCCATTCTGCTCATAATAATCTTTCGCCGCCTGGTAATTTCTTTCCCAGATTTCCTCAGAGGAATTCCAGATCATCCCATATTGATTGAAAAAATCAATCTCCTCCCGATTCAGTTTTCCTTTTCTGTACTTTTTCTTTTTTCCCTCCAGCCATTCCCACAGCGTTATTCCGCCATAAACCGTGTGCATGGGCATATGTATCGTTCCATACTCTTTAAAATACGCATCCAGGAGTTCCCGTTTCATCTTCTCATCATTTTTCATGGGACTCCATACGATTCCAAGATCCTCCAGAATCTTTCTCCTGTTTTCATCCAGAGTCCCGCGGCGATACTCCCCGCGCCGATGTGATACCCACTTGCCCAGCGCCATCCCATCCGGCGCAGTATAACCGATTTCCACATTAACATTGCCGAATGTACGGCTGTATTCTCTCAGAGATGAAATGCCGGCCTCCCAGGCATCCTGACCGGGATCCAGAGAAATTCCCAGATTTTGCAGCTTCATCTGATGCTCCTCCGACATTCGTCCCTGCTGGTATTCTTTTCTCTGACAGCACAGCCAGTAATACAGATTGATTCCGGATTCGTCCATATCTCCGGGATGAATCTCCACAGCCTGTTCTTTCTGATACCTTGCTGCCAGTCTCTCATAGATCATATCCCATTTGTGACTGGAATAATTGCGGTATGCGGAAATAATATCCGAAAAATCTTTTCCTATGCAGCACTCGGCTTTCTGCTGCGTCAACTCTGACAGAATCGTTTCGACTGTCCGCTGCAGATCTTTCTGATCATGTACTTCAACAAAATAATTTTCGTCGCAGTTCTGTATGGCGCAGAGTCCTTTTTCTCTGATCCGGATCAGCCGGATACCGGCTTTTTTACAGAGTATTCCCTTTTCTTCATCACGCTCACTTTTGTCCCTGTGCCAGACAACTCCGTCGTATTCAATGCCCAGCCTTATGGACGGAATATAAATATCGATCTCCCGTCCCAGAAAATCTCCGGCCGAGAGTTTTACTGCATCCGGGAAAAAGCGGCTCACATAATAAAATACAATTATTTCCGGAACAGATACATGCTTTCCCTGCCATGTCAGATCCCACTGAATCCCCAGCTCTTCCAGCAGTTTTTCTTCTCTGTCCGTAATCATGGGCTGATGCTTTCCTCTTTCCTTCCCGGAACGTTTCAGCCTGTAAGCTTTTCTCTGCCGGGCCATCCACTGCCCCAGCCTGCATCCGTCTCCGTCAACATAAGAACAGGGAATATTTAAAGCCCCATGAATCTGATAATACTTCCGGGCATGTTCATAATACCACATCCATTTCAGATCTCGTTCTTTGTTCCCATACTGCCCGGTGCCATCTTTAAAACCACCGCTTTCCCTTATACTCATCGTTTTCAAAATACCCCTTTTTCGCAGTCCCGTCTGCGTAAGTCAGGCATCCTTTTCCATGAAATCTTCCGTTTCTGACCTCTCCTTCATAACGGGCTCCGTTCGTGAATATATATTTTCCATATCCCTGGGGTGAACCGTTCTGAAAATCTCCCTCATAAACTGTTCCGCTGGCATAGACCATTCTGCCCTTTCCCTGAAAGGTATCATTCTGAAAATCACCTTCATAAACCGTTCCGCCGGCATATTGAAGGCTCCCTCTGCCATGCAGTTCTCCCATCCGGATTTCTCCTCTGTAAACAGACCCGTCCTTATAGCGTATGGTTCCGAATCCGTCCGCCGCGCCGTCTTTAAAATTTCCTTCATAGATTGTACCGTTGGAGTATACAGTCCGGCCGAATCCGTTTTTGTTCTGATCCTCTCTTTTCAGAGCTTCCGACACCATCTGTGCAGTAACACCTGCCGCATCATCCAGCAGACGCTGTGCTTTTGCAGAAGGAACTTTGTGCCATCCGATCAGATACTTTGTAAGGTCGTCAATCACATGGCAGGAGGAATTCAGCATCACACTTTCCCCCAGAACATTCCGGGCAGTCTGTTCCACCTGCTCCGGATAATAGAGATCTGCCGCGCCGAATACATGAAGGACTTCATGAAGCAGCGATCCGAAATTTCCTCTGTATACCACACAGTATTCCGCCTCCGTCATACTCCCGTTCACAGAAGGCGAGGCAAACGCCCGGCCGGATTTATTTGCCAGAAAGATATAAAAATTCTGAGAGTCCGGATAGCTTTTCCGGAGATGCTGGTTCATATCACCAAGTGAGGGGAAACCTTCTGATTTCGCAAACTCCTCCGTCCAGGAAGAAATATTATTTTTACCCATTGCACAGGTCAGTCTGACCGAAAACGATTTCACAAACATCTGCAGACTGACATGCTCCTGCTTCGCCATATCCTTCAGATACCGGATCACCGCAAGATTCGTCTTTTCCTGATTCTGTTTTTCTGTCACAGACCACCCGGACTCCGGATCTTCGACATAAACAAACGACCAGAAAATCTTTCCGGTCAGTGACTGGCAGCTTCCGCCGTCTTTGTAACGTTTTAAACAGTGATACGCCATAGCTTTTCTCCCTCTGCCGTCTTCCGTCATACATACACATGCTTTCTCTTTTTAAATGACCTGGCAATCTTTAAAAGGGAAGTCCATCATCCTCCAGCGGAAAGTCCTCATTCTCAAAGTCATCTGCCATCTGACGAAAAATCATTTCTTCATACTTTTCCTCTTCTCTTTTCATATGGGCAGCCTTTTTCTTATCTCCCATAGCCTCATAAAGCTTCACAGCCGCATGCCAGTATCTCTCGTTTTCCTCCGTACACATTTCAGATCCGGCCAGATGCTTTTCTACGATTTCCCGCGCTTCCGGGTATTCACCTGCATGAATCAGTGCATAGATCAACGCCATCTCACACTGTATTGCAGATTCCTCATCTCCATCCCTGACTTCCTCCATCCACTTTCTGCAGAAATCAATGGCTTCCTGATCCCGGTTCTGACCCGACAGAGCCTCGGATATCTGGAATTTAATATCTGCAGGACTGGTTTCTTTCCATTCAAAAAACGCCAGTAATTTTTCACAGACATCGTACAGCTTTTCATACAGATGATACATGCCCAGCTCGTCTGTGTAATCCTCCAGCCAGCCAGATACATCTACTGCATAATCCAGATCCTCATCCACCAGATCAATTTCCCGTCCAAACCGGGGATTGGATTCTCTCTCATTTTCGATTGCGGCAACCAGTACATCAAAAGTCTGGTTCCAGGTATCCTTATTGGGATCAAAAGAAATCATGTTCGAGTAACATTCTTCACTTAACCGGTTAAATTTTTTCCATAATTTGTTCATTTCTTTTTCTCCTTGTATATTTTTTCTGGAACAGGATACTCAAAATTTATCCTGATACAGCTCAGACATATCACAACAGCACCGGCGCCGGATGAAAATCCAGATAATCTCCCGATACCAGCATATAGTTTATCCCATGAAACATTCCCCGGATACTGTCTCCGAACCGCCGGGCTCCATGACAGTGGGAATACACCACCGCAGTCACGCCGTATTCCTCCGCAATTTCCGTAAACGGCGAAGTTTCTTCCAGAATATTCGTGGGAGGATAATGCAGAAA
>CAMLYL010000077.1 GCA_946491665.1 uncultured Lachnospiraceae bacterium
CTCCGGTATCCATCCTGACTCCGGAGCAGACCCAGTACTACTTCCTGTCCGGATTCACCGCGAAACTGGCAGGAACCGAGCGGGGCATCACCGAGCCCACCCCCACCTTCTCCGCATGCTTCGGACAGGCCTTCCTGGAACTGCATCCCACCAAGTACGCTGAGGAGCTGGTAAAGAGAATGCAGCAGAGCGGAGCCAAGGCTTACCTGGTAAACACCGGCTGGAACGGAACCGGCAAGCGTATCTCCATCAAGGATACCCGTGGAATCATCGACGCCATCCTGAACGGCGACATCCTGAAAGCTCCCACCAAGAAGATTCCTTACTTCAACATTGAAGTACCCACCGAGCTTCCGGGTGTAGACACCAACATTCTGGATCCCAGAGATACCTACGCGGACGCTTCCGAATGGGAGACCAAGGCCAAAGATCTGGCAGGAAGATTCATCAAGAACTTCGCCAAATATGAGGGCAACGAGGCCGGAAAAGCTCTGGTTGCGGCTGGTCCCCAGCTTTAATGAAATCCGCCGCTCCGGAAATATAAAAACTCTGTAACAAAAAAGGAACTGTTCCGACTCACGTTCAGGTGAGAACGAACAGTTCCTTCTTTTATTCATTTTCTTTTCTTTCCGGCGCCCAGCAGGGCCAGCAGGCCGCCCAGGAAAATACAGATATCAGAAAGGTTGAACACCAGACGGCTGAAACTTCTCCACTTACTGCGGAAGCTGAAATAATCCGTCACCATTCCCTGATGAAACCGGTCGAACCAGTTGCAGAGAGCTCCGCCCAGCATAAGGCTCAGGCCGGTCTTGCGCAGAGTATTCCCCTTTTTCGGCAACATAGAAGCCAGAGCGATCAGAAGCCCCAGGATCATGCCGGCCGTTCCCCTCTTAATAATCAGCGGATGCCCGGAAAGTCCCCCCAGGGCAATGCCTGAATTGTGGTATTTGCGGATACGGATCTTTCCCCGGAACAGGGTCCGTTCCTCTCCCTCCGGAAGTTTCGCCTCCACATACTTTTTCAGAAGCAGATCTCCCAGAAATACCGCAAGTATAATGATAATAAAAACCATTCTTTACTCCTCTTGCGTATCCGTCCGCGGCTCATCCGGCTCCGTCTCGGTTCCTTCCTGCTGGACTTTCTGGAAAGATGTGCCGCAGTTCATACAGTAATTAGCGTCTTTGGGAATCAATTCCCCGCATCCCGGGCAGATTTTCGCTCCCTTTACCTGGGCGATCCGCTCCCTGCACTCCCGGATCTCCTGGGTCCGCTTCTCAATCCCCCGGCAGATTTCCTGAAGCTTCTCCGGAAGCTCTTCCTCCTCCGTATATTTCTGAAAGATCCATTCTCCCATTTTTCTGTAATCCATTTCAATCTGATCTTCCAGATTGTGCTGGCGGCTGCGTATCTTCTGCACCGTCACAAACTGGTCCGTTTTTTTGCCCAGCTTATTTGCCGCCCTGCTGATGGTATTTCCCACCGCGCCGAAAAAATCATTTGCGTTTGCCATGTCCTCACGCACCTCCTGTCTTATGACCGCATACCCAGTTCCGGGATCTCCTGCCCCCGCATGATAATCCTGGGTCCTCCTGTATGCTCCACATATTCTCTGGTAATAACCACCTCGCCGATGGTATCGTCTTTGGGGATCTCATACATAATATCCAGCATAAACTCCTCGATAATCGCTCTCAGAGCCCTGGCGCCCGTATCCTTTTCCAGAGCTCTGCGGGCAATCGCCCGCAGGGCCCCTTCCTCGAACTCCAGTTTGACCTCATCCATCTCCAGCAGCCGGCGGTACTGCTTGAGGATGGCGTTTTTCGGCTCCTGAAGGATCTGCACCAGCATATCCTCCGTCAGGCTTTCCAGGGCGAAAACGATGGGAAGCCTTCCCAAAAACTCCGGAATCATGCCGAAATTCCGCAGATCCTCCACCGTGACCTGCATCAGAAGATTTTTATCTTCATCGTACTTATCCTTCAGATCCGCCTGAAACCCAATGGAAGACTGCTTGTTCAGCCGCTCCTTGATGATGTCCGGCAGATCCGGAAATGCGCCGCCGCAGATAAACAGGATATTCCGGGTATCCACCGTGGTAAGGGGCACCATGGCGTTTTTGCTGTTGGCTCCCACCGGAACCTCCACCTCGCTGCCCTCCAGCAGCTTCAGCATACCCTGCTGCACCGCCTCGCCGCTGACATCCCGCTGATTGGTATTTTTCTTCTTGGCAATCTTATCGATCTCATCAATAAAAATAATCCCGTGCTGAGCCCTCTCCACATCATTGTCCGCTGCGGCCAGCAGCTTGGAAACTACGCTCTCAATATCATCGCCGATATATCCGGCTTCTGTCAGGGAGGTAGCGTCTGTAATGGCCAGGGGCACGTCCAGCAGACGGGCCAGGGTCTGTACAAGATAAGTTTTCCCGGAACCGGTGGGGCCAATCATCAGCATGTTGGATTTTTCAATTTCCACATCATCGCCGGGATCTGAAAACACTCTCTTATAATGGTTGTAAACTCCCACCGCCATAATCTTTTTGGCCTGTTCCTGACCGATGACATATTCATCCAGCTGTTCCTTAATCTTATGGGGCGGCGGAATATCCTTGATAGAAAATTCTTTCTTTTCCTTCTTCTCTTCTTTCTTCTTGACCTTGGGCTGGGGCGGAATCTGATTCCGCAGAGACGAGAGGTCGATCATGCTGATATTGGGCGGAAGATTTTTCATCAGGTCATTATAATTCAGATTGATATTCTGCATGGTGTCAAAGCTCTTCTGCATGCAGTCCGCGCAGACATGAATGTTGCCCGGCAGCTCGATCATCTTCCCTGCCTTGCTCTCCGGCCGTTTGCACATAAAGCAGTATTTTTCATACTCTTCCGGTTTCTTATCCTCTGGCTGTTCTCCGGAAGTCTCTGAGGGAACCTTGTCCCGGGTCTCTTTTTCCTCTGACATATAAGTCTTCTCCTTCTGTATGCGTTATTTCTGAAATTTCCCCTCAGGGCTGTACCGTCACCTGATAGGATTCCCCCTCCGGATTGGAATTATTTACCACATAAATCCGAGCCTGCTCCATATCTTCGGGAACACGGAAGGCGATCTCCGCTCTGGCAGGCTCTCCGCCCTGATTCACTTCCGGAACCAGCTGATCCGCCAGATAGTAAGGCGTACATGCCTCCCCCCCGCTGTCCAGGCAGCGGAAACTCATATCATCTACCAGCACGGCCTCCCCGGAAAGGCTTTCATAAGAATAGGTGAGAAGCAGAACTTTTTCCGGAGCCTCCGTCTCCGCTACGGCCCGGCGGTCTGTAAACTCCGCCTGCTCCAGGGTAACGGAATACAGTTCCCGGCCGTCCTCCGAAAAAATCAAGGGTTCTCCCAATTCTGCCTCTGAGCTCCGGGATTCTTCCGGAATATCCGTAGGCGCTGCCCCCTCTCCCATCTGTTCCGGATTTTCCTGCCCCTCCTCAGGAGTATTTATAAGGGGCGCGGAGCCGGAAGTCCCGGAGGGTTCTGACGATTCTCCCGTCTGTGAGGAATTTTCCACAGAATCCTTTTTCTCTGAGCAGCCTGATACCATCACCGCTGCCGCCAGCATACAGGCGGCGCTAAAAATCAGAATACGTCTTTTCATCTTTATCTCTCCTCTGTCCGCTCATCCAAAAGCACAGCGGATTTCCATAGTGCTATTATTTTATCACCCATGCACGCCGAAAACAAGTCCGCACAGGAAAATAAGGCGTCCGCGCACCGCTTATGCCAGCGCGCAGACGCCTGCTTCTTTACCATAGTTCTTTATCTGCCGGGAAATGCCTCCTGCTGCTGATTCATCTCACTGGCAGCTCCCAGGGTAACTGTCAGTTCCACCGGCTTATACTCTCCTTCATCGGAGCGCTGAACGACAATCTTCACCTGCTCTCCTGCCGCGTAATACTGCAGGGCATCCTTCAGCTCATCCATATTGCTGATGCTGCGTCCATCCAGTTCCGTCAGCACGTCCCCTCTCTTGACCCCTGCCGCTTCCGCGGGACCGTCCTCAATTACGGTAGAAATCCCCACACCGGTAGGCATTCCGTACATCTCAGAAGCATCGGAGGTAACGTTCACGCCTTCGATTCCCAGGAAGGAAGCCTGGCTCTCATCCACTTTATCACGGGTGGGAAGCTCCATGAGTTTTTCCAAAATAGGTTCTGCCTTAGCAATCGGGATAGCGAATCCAATACCGTCCACAGTGGTTCCGGAAGAAGTCATAGAACTTTTTGCCTCATTGATTCCCACCAGTTCACCCTTCATATTTAAGAGGGCGCCGCCGCTGTTTCCGGAGTTGATGGGAGCATCCGTCTGAATCAGCCCGGTGGATTCAATCGTATTTCCGCTGTTGTCTGTAAGGGTCAGATCCCGGTCCATAGCGCTGACGTAACCGCTGGTCACAGACTGGCCATAACCCAGAGCGTTTCCGATAGCCACCACCTGATCTCCCAGTTCCAGTTCATCGGAATCACCCAAAGTCGCAATCTTAATGGCGTTCATGGTTTCCTGGGGGATATCGGAAAGATTTACCGAGACCACTGCCAGGTCATTGCTGGAGTCCGATCCTTTAATTTTCCCTTCCACGGAAGCCTCATCAATAAATCCAACAGAGAGGCTCTGGGCTCCCTGAACCACATGATTGTTGGTGGCGATCAGCAGTTCGCTGTCATTCTGGCCTACGATCACTCCTGTTCCCGCGCCCTCCACTTCATACTGCTGGGTGCCTCCGAAGAAACTCTGCATTTCTTCTACAGACATGGTTGAAATCGTCACTAAGGAGGGCATGGCGTTTTTTGCCACCTCTTTTACGGTTCCTGCCGCTCCCGCGCTGGCGGAAACAGTCTCTGAATCGGATCCGCCGCTGGTATCGGTCTGTGCCAGAGGCTGCGTGGTCTGCACCACCGTGTTGTCATCCCCGTCAAAATAGTCTGCCGCCCGGTTCACTCCGTACATGGTTCCTCCGGCTACCACTCCGAAGACCAGCGCCATCGCCACCGTGGCAGCCCACTTTCTTCCGGCGGTCATGGGCTTTCTGGGCTTTTTCACCTTACTCTTTTTCACTTTTGCTCCCGGAGCGCCAAATCCCGGTTTTGCTCCCGCAGGGCCGGAAGCCGTGTAGCGGTACTGCTGCCGTTTTCCCGCGTCCGCCCCTGCGGCGTTCCATCCGCCGCTGTTCTGGGCGCCCCAGGGATTGGATCCTGCCTGCTGGCCCTGGTCCTGGCGCAGCTTCGGATTCACCCAGCTGTAGGTGGTGCCCCCGGCTGTATTGGCGTTCTGAGACTGATTTTCCGTATGTTCCTCTGTACCCGCGGAATTCTGCTGGCTGTTCAAATTTTCCTGATCATTTCTGAATTCTTCGCTCATAATCACTTACCCCTTTTCTTTATCCTAAGCTGTAAAAGCTTTCCTTTCTTTATCTTACATGGCTTATTGTAACGGGCAAATGTGTTGAATATGTGATGAATTGTGTAAAAAAAGGTGAACGGAAAAAGAACCGGACAGCCGCTGTTTTTTCAGCCGCTCCGGCTCTTCCCCGATCCATAAATTTCAGGTTTTTTTCCTCTTTTTATATAACCACGCACTGATGACAGATACGAGGGGTACAACCGCTATCACCCCGAAGGTTCCGGACAGTCCCTCCAATAATTCTGTCCCCATAAAATAGGAATTCATCAGCTGCCGTCCCGGCATACTATATGAATAATAGATCATCATAATGGACGCCGCTCCGCCTACAAAAGCCAGTACCAGGGTACTTACATTGGTGCCAAGCATATCCCTTCCAACCCTCATACCGCTTTTTGTCAATTCTTTCACCGATATCTCCGGCGAATGACTGTAAATCTCGCTGACTGCGGATGCGATCGACATAGCCACATCCATGGACGCTCCCAGCGAAGTAATAAGAATTCCTGAAAAGAGAAGGCCTCCGGCCTGAAGCTGGGAATTCTGCTCTATCAGAATCAGCGTCTCCACCTCTTCAACATTATAACCGTTAATATGCATAAAATACGCAAAGATAAACGCAATCAGACCTGACACCACACAGCCGATGGTGGTTCCCGCAATAGCCGAAAAGGTTTTTGCCGTAAATCCTCCCAAAAGGATCATAGAAAACAGGGTAATCAGAATACAGCACAAAACCGCTGCCAGAAACGGCTGCACTCCCATATACATCAGCGGCAGATACAGAAACAGCACGCAAACCGCCGCGAATACCAGAGAGATTGCTGAAAATATGCCCTTTTTCCCTCCAACCCACATCAACAGTGCCAGGAATACCGCAATAAATATAATAATCACAGAGGTTCTGTCATAATTATAGACATTGGCCGCAAGGGTACCGTCATATTCGCTGACATTAATAATAACATGTGTTCCTACTTCACAGGTGGCTCCATATAAGTAACCGTCGAGGCTGGTCGCCTCGACGGTTTCTCCTTTATGAGAGCCACTGGTTATTTTTACCTTGACAATCTGTTCCCCGCTTCTGTCTCCAGTCTCCGTCAGGTTATCCTGTATGATTTCAGTTACCACCGCCTTTTCAAAAGAACTCCCATCCTCCGCTAAAAGCGGTACTTTATGTACGGAACGATTCAGGAAAACCAGACCGACCAAAAATGCCAGGGTCAGGATTGCAAAAATGATGTAACCCGCTCTCTTATTCTTCATGCTTTTTAACCAAGATAACGGGCAATCATGGTTGCTGCTTCTGCTCTGCAGGCTGTATTCTGCGGAGCCAGCACAGTGCCTTCATTCTGTCCGGTGATAATTCCGGTTCCTACTGCCCAGATCATGGCTTCCCGCGCAAAATCACTGATCTGCATGGCATCCGGATAATCCAGGACCGTTGCCTGCGCGGAAATTCCCGCGTTTCCGCTGTACCTGTAAAGCATGGTGGCAATCTGCTCCCTGGTTACAGGATCCGCCGGTCCGAATTTTCCGCTGTCTGTGTAGCCGGTTACGATACCATTCTCCACGGCCCAAGCAACCGCGTCGCTGTACCAGCTTCCCTGTTCTACATCGGCGAAATCCGCCTGGCTGTTTACTTCAGGGCTTCCTGCCATACGGTACAGGATGACTACGAAGTGCGCTCTTGCCAGAGTAGTGGTGGGGCCAAAATGGGTTTCATCCATACCGGTCATGATCGCTTTGTCATATAAGCTGTTTACTGCGTCGTAATAGTAGGAAGCCGCGTCTACATCCACATAGGGAAGCTCGGAACTTACCAGATTCGCTTTCGCGTCCGCCAGCCTGCTGTAAACTGCCTGATACTGATCTGCGTTGAGAATCGCCTGGCTGTTGTCCATGGTCTTGTCCAGGAACGGCGCGTATCCGGCTTTCAGTCTCTGGGAATTCGGATCCTTGTACTCGCCCTGGGCATATCCGTAATAGTTCAGAGGATCATTTTCATTATTGCCCTGGATGGAAGCATCGTATTTTTCTGTCAGCTCCGCGGGAACCATATCTTTGTCTGTTTCCAGATATGCCTCTGCCTCCGCGACTGCGTCTTCATACTTCTGATAGCTGGCAGAGGTGTAATCCTCCGCGTTCATCTCCTTGCTCTCATTGATAAGGCTCAGCAGAGATTCCTGATCCTGATTCTTGGTGATGGTAAAATCTCCGGCATATTTTGCTCCGGTATTGTCATAGGTCTTAATGGTAAAGGTATCATCTGAAAAATCAATGGTGGAGAACGTAGGCGTCTGCGTATTATTGCGTTCCGCGATGTAATACTGTTTCACGGTGTTCAGCGCGTAGAATTTACTTCCGGAAGCGGAACCTGCCGCGATGTACAGCGTGCCATCCGGATTCACTGCGGAAGTCTGGCCGTAATCCACTGCTTTTCCGTCAATGATCTGGTATGTTCTGGCATAAGAATGATCGTGACCGGTCAGGCAGATATCAATATCAAATTCATCCATAAGCGGGGCAAAGATGGTACGGAGGTTTGCGCCGTCCACATCCGAGTGGGGCTGTCCGGAACCATAGATATCATGATGGAACATTACCACTTTCCATGCTGCGTCTTCATGGCTCTCGATGGCTTTCTGCATCAGAGTTCTGTGCTCAGCAGCGTTTCTGTTGTTGCTGTTCAGCACAATAAACAGAACATCTCCATAGCTGAAGTAATAGTCAGATCCGGAATTCGTGGCCCCCAGATTATCTCCGTCATTGGGATTGTTGTAATGATACTGATAATCGTCTCCCAGACTCTCATGATTTCCGATTGTAGTCGCCAAAGGAAGGCTTCTCAGCTGCTCGGGAGTAGAGAACGCGGCAAATTCAAGCTCTCGGATATAATCCTTGTCAGCGCTGGAATAATCGATCTGATCTCCCGCGGACAGAATAAAGCTGGCGTCCGGCGCGATTTCAGAAGCCATATTCAAGGTCTGCGTCCAGCCCTCCAGATCCGAAGCAATATTCGCATCGTCAACTCTTCCCTGATTGGAGGATCCGGAAGCTCCCAGCTGCGGATCGCCTACCAGAATCGTCTGGAAAGAATCAAAATCCTTGGAAGTATAGCTGTATACGTCAGACCACTCTGCGCCTTCTCCGTCATTCCAGGTATAGCTGTAATAATAAGTGGTGTTTTCCGCAATTGCGCCGGTACCGGTAGAAACCTGGTTAGATGCCGTATAATCGATTCCCTCGCCGGCGTTATTGTCTGTGGTTTTGCTGATAGCGGCTGCGGTGCCCCTGTAAATTTTTGCGTCAGAAAGATCTTCTTTTGTGCCGATCTTAACTGCGGGGGTTCCTGCCTGCTCAGAATACCAGCTGAAATTTAACGCGGTTTCATCCTCTCCCGGAGTCAGGATAATTTTTCCCGCGTCCAGACGGGCATCGTATGCATCCGCGGCGGCGGCCTCACTCTCCTCTGCCGCCTCTGCTGTCACAGCAGTGTCAGTGTTCTGCGCAGTATCAGCAGATACCGTTACAAGCGTACCGGAAAACATTGATACCGCGCATAAAAGCGCCAAAACTTTTTTAGCCTTCATATAGGTGTTCCTCCTCTTCGTTGTTAAGCAACTCTATCCTATCCTGACTGCCAAAAAACTTCAATTGACTTTACACACATTTAGCAATATTTAACCTTACATCATACTTTTGCATAACAGAACCTTAAAAAACAATCCCCTTTGTAAATAATGAAGCAGCATAAAAAATCGGGAGAAGCTTTTCCGATCACATGCGTACCGAAAAACTTCTCCCGCTCCCTTGTAAAACTATAAAATATTCTTAATAAATCTTGTTATAATCGTTGCGCCTACCGCGCGCACTACCGTATCCTGGGGTTTAATCTGTCCGTTATCGCCCTGAATAATATTGAGCCCTATTGCCCATTTTATCGCATCCTCCGCATAATCCGAAACCCAGGCGGCATCCGGAAACGCGCCAAGCGACCCTGAAGTTGCTGTATCATACCCCATATACTGCATATATCGGTAAAGCATCGTAACCATCTGTTCACGGTTCAGGTTATCTCCCGGTCCGAAACATCCGTTGCTGTATCCTGTAACAATCCCCGCTGCGCTGGCCCATTTTACTGCATCTGTATACCAGGTTTCCCCCACGTCTTTAAACGCTGTACCTGTCTGGTCAGAGACTGCCGGTTCGCCGGCCATTCGGTATAAAATAAGCGCGAACTGGGCCCTCGCCATATTTTCCCCCGGTCCAAAGGTGTACCAGTTCAGTCCTGTCATGATTTCCTGGTCATCAATATATTTTACATAATCGTAAAACCAGGAATCCAGTGAAACATCCGTAAAGGAAACGCCGGAAATCTGTGGAACATCTCCGCTGCCCCGGTACACAAGATCGATATACGAGGAGCTGGCATACAGATACATGGTCTCATATTGATAATTCCCTCTGGCGGAAATTTCCAGGTCCGTCCGGCTGTCCGTCAGCGCAGGATCACTCTGTACCCGGTAAAAACCGCTGACCGGAGCGGAATCCAGAATTACAAAGGCATAGCAGGGCCACTCTCCTGTAGAATAAACCGCTCTGGAACTGGTGGTTGCATCAGCGCGGACATTCAGATCCGTCTGTTCCGGCAGAATGTCCTTTATTCCGATGGTATACACATAGGAATCCTCTCCGCCTCCGGTAAGATTCACGCTCCATGCCAGCGCCGCGGCTTTTTCTCCCCAATAGGGATCCGATGCGTACCGGACATTTAAACCGCTTGCTTTATTGCCCAGAAAGCCTCCGCTGTATTTCCAGTTATCCGGGTTCAGATACTGCTCGGAGAGAAAATACTGTGCATACTCCTCTATGCATACGGCGACGCTGGAAAAAGTATCCGCCGATTCACCCGGTGAACTGTCCACCGCATTGATTCCGAACAGATTATTCTTTGACTGCGAAATACTGCTGGTTCCCCACGCGCTTTCATTGGCCGCGATGCCGGCTATCAACAGAGCATTGATGCCGTATCTGTCCTGTGCCTGTACCATCAGCTGACCTGCCTCCCGCAGCTTTGAGCCGGTGCTGACCCGGCTGTTGATGATATCGTTCATCCGCGCGGCAGAATAATTTGAAACACTCCTCAAAGGCAGGTACTGAAAATAGTTAAAAAAAGGATCCGAAGCATTTACCGAATGTTCCCTGGTTCCTGACCGGTAATCCGACAGCATATACTCGAAATCTTCAAAGGTATAAAAGTAATGTCCGTCGTAACTGTAGTAATCTGCTCCGCTGCGCAGATAATCCGGAGCCTCTCCGTTATCCAGATTGCTGAGATAACTGGTTCCTGCCAGATTGGTGGTAATCCGGTGGATCAGCCTGCCTCCGCTTACTTCGTAATGGCTGATGGAACTTGCCTCATCGACATTGACGATTGTCACCTCTGACGGCGATACCAGGCCGGTAACCCCCGACAGCATAAACTTTACCATACCGTTTTCCATCCCCAGATAGGCAGCGTCGGCCCCGTAATATCCGTTTGTATAACCATTTTCTCCGGTCACCGCGTCCGTATAATTTGTCACAACAGAACTGGAGGACTTGGTGCGGAAGTTGACCAGCTGTCCTCCTTCTTCCAGCGTCAGGGGATTCCGTCCGATTACCGTATCCTCCTCACCGTCATCCTCTGCTTCAATGACATTTCCTTCCTCATCCACACCGGTTACATGTTCCAGCGCCTCCCTATTTTCGCCTTGAAAAAAACTTTCTTCTTCCTCTTCCCGGGCCCACACTGCCCCTGACGCGCTGGTTATTCCCAGACAAATACATAAAAGCAGCGAAATATATTTTTTTATCACTTAAATACCGTCTCCTTTCTGTGCTTGTGATGGAACACCGGAAAACCGTAACCTCTGCTCCTCCTTACGTCTAAGGCGCCGCGCTGAATTTTATAAGCCCTCGGCGATTTCCATCAGGTACTGTCCATAGGCCGTTTTCAGCAGCGGCTGAGCCAGCTGTATCAGCTGATCTCTGTTTATAAAACCTCGTTTATAGGCAATTTCCTCAATACAGGAAATATATAAGCCCTGTCTCTTTTGAAATGCCGCGACAAAATCAGCCGCGTCCAGCAAGGCGTCATGATTTCCCGTATCCAGCCACGCGAATCCTCGTCCCAGTGTCTCCACATGAAGCGTTCCCCGCCTGAGATATTCATTGTTTACACTTGTAATTTCTATTTCACCTCTGGCTGAAGGTTTTACGTTTTTCGCGATCTCCACCACATCATTATCATAGAAATACAGACCCGGAACCGCGTATTTGGATTTCGGATGTTCCGGTTTTTCTTCAATGGAAAGAGCCCGCCCGTCCTGGTCAAACTCTACCACTCCATATTCTCTCGGATCCTTTACATAATATCCGAAAATAGTGGCTCCCTGTTCCCGCTCCGCGGCTGCCTTCAGAACCCGGGAAAAGCTCTGTCCATAAAAGATATTATCTCCCAAAACCAGCGCAACTCTGTCGCTTCCGATAAATTTCTCTCCCACAATAAAAGCATCCGCCAGGCCTCTCGGTGTTTCCTGAACCGCATAGGTAAAGGAAAGCCCCAGCTGCTCTCCTGTTCCGAACAGTTCTTCAAACACTTTAATGTCTCTTGGCGTGGAAATAATGAGAATTTCCCGGATTCCCGCCAGCATCAGGGTGGACAGCGGATAATAGATCATCGGTTTATCATATACCGGCATAATCTGCTTTGAAATTGCTTTTGTCAACGGATACAGTCTGGTGCCGGAGCCTCCGGCTAAAATTATACCTTTCATATCTTCCTCCTTTTTTAGAAAAGACGCAAAAAGACAGTGTCCATGCCACTGTATTTCTGCGTCTTTTTTTCAGATCTCAGCGATTACTGTACATATCGTCATAATATTTTTGATAATCCCCACTGGTTACGTGATTCATCCACTCTTCGTGTTCGAAATACCATTCAATCGTTTTGCGAATGCCCACTTCAAAAGTGGTCTCAGGATACCAGCCTACCTCAGCGCGGATTTTATCCGGAGCAATGGCATAGCGGCGGTCATGCCCTTTTCTGTCCTCCACAAAGGTAATCAATTCGTCTGTAATACCAGCTTTTCTCGGATCACTGTCCGGCAGCATTTCCCTTAAGGTTTCCAGAATTGTGTGGATAATCTGGAGATTCTGCCTCTCGTTGTGGCCTCCGATATTATAGGTCTCAAACAGTCTTCCCTTTTCCTGTACCATATCAATTCCCTTGCAGTGATCTTCCACATACAGCCAGTCACGGACATTTTTTCCATCTCCATATACCGGCAGCTTTCTTCCGTGGAGCGCGTTATTGATCATCAGCGGGATCAGTTTCTCAGGGAACTGATACGGGCCGTAATTGTTGCTGCAATTTGTAATATTGGCCGGGAATTTGTACGTATCCATATAAGCCTTTACCAGCATGTCGGAAGATGCTTTACTGGCGGAGTAAGGACTATGAGGCGCATACGGGGTTGTCTCATAGAAGTATCCGCCGTCCTCTTCCAGCGAACCATATACTTCGTCCGTGGAGACATGCAGGAATTTGTGGTCCGGTTTAAAACTGCCGTCCGGAAGTTCCCAGGCTGCCTTCGCCGCGTTCAGCATTACCAGAGTTCCCAGTACATTGGTTTTTACAAACACTTCCGGATGCTTGATGCTCCGGTCTACATGACTTTCCGCCGCGAAATGAACCACTCTCTGAATGTCATTTTCCGCGAAGACTGCATTAATCTTCTCCGTATCACAGATATCCGCTTTGATGAACGTATAGTTCTCACGGTTTTCAATGTCTGCCAGATTTTCAAGATTTCCGGCATAGGTCAGTTTATCGACATTGATAATCCGGATCTCATTTCCATATTTTTTGAACATGTAATGAATATAGTTGGAACCGATAAATCCGGCTCCCCCCGTTACCAAATAGGTCCTCATTCTCCAATCCTCCATAAATCCTGCGAAAATAATATCGTTGGTATTATAGCATTGTCTTTTTCAAATAGCAACTGCAACCGCCTAGAGTTTTACACTGTTTTTTCAAATACCGCTCTTGACCACCGAGTTTCTTTCCTAATACCTATTGATTTTCTTTCACGCCATGTTAGAATAAAAGACATCGCAGACTGATTCATATACCTACTTTATTTTTTCCATCGAGACAGGAGATCTTTGATATTACGTACAGGTGCTGTAAGTTTCCAGCTTTTGGAATTTATGATCACATCCAGATCGTGCTGAACTGCTTGTCTGCGGCGGTCTGTCTCAGAAAGTTCCTGTTTAAGCTGTAAAATTTGCGCATCTTTCTGTGCATTCTGTTCCTGACAGGCTTCCAGAATTTTTTCCATCTGATGTATCTTCTGGTAGGCCATGTCCAGATGCTGCCTCTGCTGTGCTAACTGCTCCGGATATTTTCTGGTAAAGGTATCATTGAACAGATGGATCTTTGTATATTTTCCACATTCAATGGTAGAATAGTGATACGTATTTTTTAATAAATCAGAAAGCTTCCTATCTTCCATAAGTTTCTCCAGCGGAAAAAGCCCTAGGGGGGAGGGCCAGGAAGACCACTGAATCGGTCTGCACAGCAGGAAAGCCTTTTCACAGAGAAGTTCCTGAGAGCTTTTTGAATCCGGATACACGAAAAAATCTTTGAATGTGCGGATAAACAAATCGTCATCCATATCATCAAAAAAGCGGTGGCGAATACACATATATTCGTTATAAAAACGGGTATCATGTTCTTCGGAGCAGCTGCTGACATTTACTTTCGGATCTGAAACCCGCCTATAATACACCAGAGGTTCTTCCAGAATCCCGAAGGAAAATTTTTTAGTAAACCGAACCCACCATTCAAAATCCATTGCCTGAATGTAAAACAGATTGTGACTGCCGATCTCCGCCAAAGACTCCCGTGTGATCAAAGAGGACGGATTATTTAGGCGGTTTCCGTAGAAAAAGAAAAACCTGAGCCAATATTCCCGGGATTCAGTATGCGCCGAGAATTGCTCCTGCAACTCCGGCATTTTATCATCAATTACTGCGCCGTTTTCATCAATGAGCGTGACCCAGGTAAAACATCCCTGATGCTGCGGGTTGCTGCGAAGATAACAGATCTGTTTTTCCAGCTTATTCGGAAACCAGATATCATCGCTGTCAATAATAGCAATATAGTCCCCGCGAACTTTAGAAAACCCAATATTTGTAGCATAAGCAATATGCCGATTTTCCGGCAGTTCAAAATATTCTATTCGAGGATCATTAAACTTCCGGACAATCTGCCCGGTTAAATCATTCGAACCATCGTTGATGATAATAAGCTGCAGATTTTGATATGTCTGTTCTAAAACACTGCGTATACTTTTTTCAATAAATTCTTCTGCATTATAGGCAGTCATAATCACACTTATTAACGGTTTGCTCATAATTCTCTGCTCCTTGACAAGATGCTTTAATTATACGATAAAGTCTGGCAGAATCGCAACTAGAAGTCCATAATTCTAAAGGAACACATAAATTCTTATTTGGAGGTACTCATGAAACGTGTAATGATCCATGCTTATCTGGCCGGAAATCTTGGCGATGATCTCTTTGTTGTTATGCTGTGCCGTCGATACCCCAATATAAAGTTTCATATCCTGGCAGATGAATCTTACAAGCAAAAATTTCAAGATTTAAAGAATTGCAGGATCTTTTCAGAGCCAGGGTGGACTTCCCGCTGCCGCTGTATCCCATCACCGCGATCTTCACTCGGC
>CAMLYL010000078.1 GCA_946491665.1 uncultured Lachnospiraceae bacterium
GCATCATACGCTCTACATCGTACTCTCTGATGTAGCCGTATCCGCCGTGAAGCTGAACACACTTTGTTGTAACTTCCATTGCAACTTCCGCTGCGCAGAGCTTCGCCATAGCTGCCTCTACAGAATAGGAAACCTTTGCGCCTGCCTGGAACTCGTCCTTCTTCAATGCAGCCTTGTAAACCAGCAGCTTCGCTGCCTCTACCTTTGTAGCCAGGTCTGCAAGAACGAACTGTGTATTCTGGAACTGGGCGATACTTCTGCCAAACTGCTTTCTCTCTTTTACATATGCGATAGTTGTCTCAAGAGCGCCCTCTGCAAGACCGAGAGCCTGAGCGGCAATACCGATACGTCCGCCGTCCAGCGTATGCATCGCGATGTTGAATCCCTTGCCCTTCTGTCCCAGAAGATTCTCTTTGGGGATACGGCAGTCTGTGAAGATCAGCTCATATGTGGAGGAACCACGAATACCCATCTTTTTCTCTTTCACGCCGAAAGTGAATCCCGGTGTGCCCTTCTCAACGATAAACGCGGAAATCTCTTTCTGAATTCTGCCGCGCTTCTCAATCTTGCCGGTAACTGCGATTACAATATAAACATCCGCCTCTTTACCGTTTGTAATAAAGCACTTGGAGCCGTTCAGCACCCACTCATCACCGTCAAGAACAGCCTTTGTCTGCTGTCCCTGGGCATCTGTACCTGCACCGGGCTCAGTCAGGCCGAATGCGCCGAGCTTTTTGCCGGAAGCAAGATCCGGGATATATTTCTCCTTCTGCTCTTTTGTTCCGTATGTCAGAATCGGGTCAACACACAGAGAAGTATGAGCGGAAACGATAACGCCTGTGGTACCGCAGACTTTGGACAGCTCCTCTACGCACATGGCGTATGTGAGAATATCACAGCCCTGGCCGCCGTACTCCTTCGGCACCGGGATGCCAAGGAAACCGTATTTCGCCATTTTATCTACAGTCTCTCTGGGGAATTTCTCTGTCTCATCTGTTTCCTGAGCAAGAGGTTTTACTTCATTCTCAGCGAATTCTTTGAAAAGGCTTCTGGCCATTTCGTGCTTCTTACTTAATCCGAATTCCATTTTTACATCCTCCAATATTTTCCGTTTATTTGCTATAGTCGTAGAAACCGATTCCTGTCTTGCAGCCAAGTTTGCCGGCACGAACCATCTTTCTCAGCAGCGGAGCCGGACGGTATTTCGGATCACCTGTCTCTGCGTAAATAACTTCCATAATCGCCAGAACGATATCCAGTCCGATGTAATCGCCCAGCTGAAGCGGTCCCATGGGATGGTTTGCGCCCAGTTTCATAGCGGTATCAATATCCTCTACAGAAGCAACGCCTGCTTCCAGTACGCAGATACCCTCATTGATCATCGGAACCAGAATACGGTTTACAACAAAGCCTGCAGCCTCATTTACCTGAACCGGTGTCTTGCCGATCTCTTTGGAGATCTCAACAATTCTGTCGCGCAGCTCGTCCGGAGTATTTGCTCCCTGGATTACCTCGATCAGCTTCATAACCGGAGCCGGATTGAAGAAATGCATGCCGATAACCGGTCTGTCAAGTCCTGCGCCAATCTCTGTAATAGACAGAGAAGATGTGTTTGTCGCAAAAATACAATCTGCCGGAACAATATCCTGAAGCTCTTTGAATGTCTGTTTCTTTACATCCATCACTTCAAGGGCAGCCTCAACGATCAGGTCAGCATCTGTACAGATCTCTTTTGTACCTGTTGTAATCTTTGCCAGGATAGCATCTGCCTTCGCCTGATCCATCTTGCCTTTTGCAACACGTTTTTCAAAACCTTTTGCAATTTTTTTCTTGCCGTTGGCAGCAAATTCATCATTGATATCACATAAATAAACTTCATAGCCTTCTGTCTGTGCAAAAGCCTGTGCAATACCTGAGCCCATTGTACCAGCGCCAATAACTCCAACTCTCATGATTGTTCCTCCTTCTTGGATAAAAAGAAATATTATTCACTAAATATGAATCCTCGTTATAATTTTAACCATCCTCAGTCAGAAAAAAGCTCCGGTTTCCGGAGCTTTTTCATTTAAAAATTATAATGCAAAATTCATAGATTAGTCTGCATCATCAGGAAGAAATCTTACGCTTCCTTTTTAACGATTGTAGCGCAGCCCATTCCACCGCCGATACACAGAGTCGCAAGACCATATGTAACGTCTCTCTTCTGCATTGCATGCAGCAATGTAACCAGAATACGGCATCCAGATGCTCCAACCGGATGACCAAGAGCAATTGCGCCACCATTTACATTTAAGATATCTGAGCTGAATCCAAGTTCTTTCTGTACAGCAACAGACTGAGCCGCAAATGCTTCATTCGCCTCGATCAGGTCGATGTCATCCATCTCAAGTCCGGCAATCTTTAATGCTTTCTTTGTAGCCGGAACAGGTCCGATACCCATGATCTTCGGATCGCATCCGCCAAGAGCGCCTGCAACAAATGTAGCCATGGGCTTAACACCCAGCTCTTCTGCCTTCTCTGCGCTCATAACTACAACAGCGGCAGCGCCGTCGTTGATACCGGAAGCATTACCTGCTGTTACCAGACCGCCTTCTTTGCCGGAGCAGCATTTTAACTTCGCAAGAGTCTCCGGTGTAGTACCCGGACGGGGACCCTCATCCTTTGTGATCATAACGGTTTCTTTTTTCATCTTAACCGGAACCGGAACGATCTCATCATCAAAAGATCCGTTCTCCTGAGCTGCAACAGCCTTCTGCTGAGAAGCTGCTGCGAACGCATCAAGCTCCTCACGGGTAAGTCCCCACTGATCACAGATATTCTCTGCGGTGATCATCATATGATAGTTATTGAATGCATCCCATAATGCGTCATTTACCATACAGTCAATGATGGTAGAGTTGTTCATTCTGTAACCGAAACGTGCCTTCTTCAATGCGTAAGGAGCCATGGACATATTCTCCATACCGCCTGCAACAACAATATCAGCCTGTCCGGCCATGATCATGTTGGCCGCCTCGTTTACACACTTCAGACCGGAACCGCATACCACGTTCAGTGTAAATGCCGGAACTTCGTTGGGAATACCAGCCTTGATGGAAGCCTGACGTGCAACGTTCTGTCCAAGAGAAGCCTGGATTACACATCCCATCATTACCTCGTCAACCTGCTCAGGCTTAATGCCTGCTCTGTTAATTGCTTCCTTGATCACGATAGATCCTAACTCAACAGCCGGAGTGTTGCCGAACTGTCCGCCCATCTTGCCGATTGCTGTACGGCAAGCACCTGCGATTACGACTTTCTTTGCCATTTTTTTCTCTCCTTTTTGACTTTCGAAATATACCGATGTTCTCTGAACGAAGAATTAACATCGGACAGGAGTATTTTAGCACCTTTCTCTTTGTTTTGCAATGGGTCCATACGTGATTTTGAATAAAAAACAGCGAAAAAAAATGTTGTTTTTGTCAGGAATTTAACAAAGTTCCTGTTATTTTTTTAACAAAACCCCTCCAAAAAAGAGGGTGGGTATGCTTTCGGCAACAATTCCACCCTGCACAGATAACTTAAACATAAAAAAATCAATATTCAATTTGTTAAAATGTTAGCATACGTTTCAAAAAGATGCAACCATATTTTCTAAATTTATGCTTTTTTTACAAATTTCCGGACAGCTCCATATGGGGATTCTGCCGCGCCTTTAACTCCTGCTCCGCAAAAAGGCTTCTGACTGCTTCCCTATACTCACAGATCTTTCGTGATTTCCGGATCCGCTTTGCGTATTTTTCATAATTTTCAAACATGGGGGCCATATAAAACCACAGCTCTTTCATTTTATACAGGACGTTGGTCTCACCGGACAGAAACTCCGCGTAATCCGCAATCAGCCTGTCATGAAAGGCCTGCAGCTTCTTCTTTTCCAGCCGTTCCGTTCCTCTGATTTCACCGAACAGCGCCGGATCCGCCAGAACTCCCCTCCCCAGCATGACGGCCGCAGTCCCGGGATTCTCCGGATCGCTGGAACAAACTCCTTTCATTCGTGTATGGTAATCATCCCGGGAAAAGATGTCCCCGTTATAAACCAGCGGAATTGCCGTATGTTTCACAGCAAAACAAAAGATATCCATCCGGGGATGATTTTTATAGTAATCTGTCTGCACTCGGGGATGAACGATCAGCTCCTCTACGGGATACTTATTGTAGATCTCCAGAAGATGCTCAAACTCTTCCGGATCCTCCATACCGATTCTGGTTTTTATGGAAATTCTCATCTGTACTTTTTCAAAAATCTGTTCCAGAAAGGCATCCAGCAGGTCCGGCTTCGCCAGGAAGCCCGCTCCCCGGTACTTTGTAACTACGGTTTTTGACGGACATCCCAGATTCAGATTGACCTCCTCATATCCCATCCCCGCAAGCTCCTCCGCCGTCCGGCAGAAAAGCTCCGCATCATTGGTAAGAATCTGAGGAACCAGATAAACGGATTTGTTATTCTCCGGACAGACATCCCTGTATTCTTTTTTCCGTATTCTTCTCTCCCCCGCAGGAGAAATAAACGGTGAGAAATATTTATCCGCTTTCGCAAAAAACTCAGCCTGAGCATTGCGGTAAATGTATCCGCCGATCCCCTCCAGGGGCGCAAAATATAAATTCATAAAAAACCTTTCCGGTCCGCATTCACCCTTCCTGCCCGTCAAAAGCATGCAGATCCTCATCTGTAATTTCTCTGATCACCCGGCAGGGAACTCCCATGGCAAGAGAATCCGCAGGAACATCCTTCGTGACAATACTGCCCGCGCCTATGACAGAATGCGCTCCGATCGTTACTCCCGGCATAATCACCACATTACTTCCGATCCATACATGATCTCCGATCACCACCTGCTTCGAATACATCTCCCCATGGGGACGCAGCTTATAATGAAGCGGATGGCCTGTAGTACAGATCGTCACATTGGGCGCAATCAGCACATGGGCTCCGATATCAATTTTATAATCATCCACCAGTGTCAGATTCGAATTAATATAGGTTCCCTCTCCGATTGTTACAGTCTTTCCGAACGCAAGGGTCAGCGGCGGCTCAATCCAGACATCCTTTCCCACAGATCCGAATATTTCCCGGATCAGAGCGGCCCTCTCATCCGCTTTTGACGGATGCAGATGATTAAAATCAAAGGCCAGTCCTCTGGCTTTCTTCTGCGCCTCCATGGCCTCCGGCGTATCCGTCCAGAGCATCCCTTTCGCTTTTCTTTCCTCCATGTTCATTATAAATCCCCTCCCGATTTCATGATTTTCAAACCCGGGCCGTACATTTCGTAAAATCCGAAATCATCCGTCCGACCCCGTTCTGTCTACATTCTACCTATTTTTCTCCGGGTTTTCAAGAAGAACCCGCTCTCACAAAACGGGGAGGAACAGGATTATATCCCGTTCCTCCCTGAAAAGGTTCTGATTACACATCAATTGTTCCTTTTTTCTGAACAGTTTTTTTACATTTTACGCCTTTTCATGCGCAGACCTGCATAAACTGCCGCGCACCCTGCGATCGCAGCGCAGACAATCGGCAGCGCCACATTGGCGGAATCTCCGGTTTTTGCCGGTTTGCCTTTTTCAATATTCTGCTCATTTCCTGTCGGCTGTTCCGGATTCTGAGCGGGATCTTCTGCTGTTCCCGGGTCTTCCGGAATCACAGGATCTTCCGTATCCACAACAACCTTGTAGGAAACGCCGTTCAGTGAATCAGCCATAAATTCTTCCACAGCCGCCACATCGTATCCGCCGGTATGAGGCGTATTCCACTGGAATGCGAAATCAACAGTATCGATGTTCTGATCATTCAAAAGAGAGTAATACAGAAGCGTCTGATTGGCGAATCCTGTATCACGGTCAATACTGCCGTGGCGTACCCACCAGTATGCCGCGCTGTCGCCGTCTTCTTCATCGTTCAGATATGCAATAGAATCCAGCATTCTGGACTGCTGTGTCAGCAGACTGCCGTTCTGATTCCAGTAATTCTCCCAGGAACCGTAGGACTGAATCAATCCGCTGGTATCAATATCTGCTACAGCCTTCTGAAGATATCCGATCTCCTCACCCGGATTTCCGAATAGATTATTTTCATTGAATCCCACATCGTTGGAAGTTCCGCTGTTCGTAAATGCCGGAGCCGGCTTCAGAACCTGACCCAGAGCAACATAATACAGATATCCTTCCATATCGAACTCTGTAATCACGCCGTCTTCGATGGTGAACCAGTCTGTCTTCCAGCTGTCGTCTTCCGCTGCATTATTCTGATATCCACTGTCCGCCGTGCGCTCTTTGATCGTGTTTACAAATGCTTCTTCTCCCAGTTCATCCAGCGCATCCTGCAGGCATTTCAGCATCAGTTTTTCCATACCGTCATACAAAGTTCCGGAAGCCTGTCCATCCTCAAAGACGGCTGTCAGGTCTTTCCCCACACCGTTTTTCAAGCCGTAATTATTTACATAATCTGCCCAGTCTGCGGCAAGAACCGGCGAAAGAGCCATCGTCGTATCATTGAGAGAAAGATTGCCGGGCTCAGTATATCCATCTGCAATCATAGCCGCTCTTACTGACGAATATGTAAAATCATAGGAACCGTCCGCATGTCCGAGATCTGTAATCGGACAGTATGCAATTACTCCATATACATCATCCTTTAATGTGCTTGTGGCAGCATCTGTCATTCCCGCTGCTCCGATGGTATACAGTTCATCATAAAAATCACTGCTGTTCCCATTGGCTCCGATTGCCGCAGACAGCGCGCCGCCTCCGCTGGTGCCGGTAATGAAGATCTTATCTGTATCGCCCACAATTCCGCCATTATGACGCAGATAACGGATCACAGCCTTGGCATCCGCCACCGTTACCGGAGAATGATTATAATTGCCCTGGCTGTCCTGGGAACCTCTGGAACGCAGCCCGGCTGTAACCACCACATAGCCGTTCTTCAGCGCCATTGCCGCCATGTTTCCGTCTGCATACGGATCAATGTCTGTGGCTGAAGGATCAATTCCGCTGATCAGATCCGGGCTGTACGTGTTCATCCTCCAGCCGCCGTTATTTACCATGTACAGGATCGGACTTTCTGCCGTTGCATTCTCCGGAACCCATACATTCACCTTTGCATTTTCATACAGTTCATCGGTCAGATCACCGGTATCCTTCAGATAGTAATCCACATATTGTGTTACATTAATCTTTTCCCCTGCAATCGTATAAGTGGCGTCAATCTGGTTCGCATCACGGATGCTCCAGTCATCCTTCTCCGGCAGAGGCGTACCCGCATCTTCCAGCGCATCCGCCATAAACGAAGATGCCTCCGCAATATCATAAGATCCCTCATGCCCCCGGTTCCATGCAAACGCGAAGTCAATATTCTTAATCGAACTGTCGCTCTTCATCGCACAATAAAGAAGAGTCTGGTTTGCGCAGCTCGTATCTCTGTCATTGCTGCCGTGACGCACATACCAGTAGGGAGCAGACGTTCCATCGTCTGATACAAGGTAATGAATGGAATCCACCATATTCGCCTGACTGGTGAGAAGTTCTCCGTTCTGCGCCCAGTAATTTTCAAAACTGCCGTATGTTTCTTTCAGAGAAGAATTCTCCGGCTGAAGGTCATAGACGATGCTGGTCAGGAAACCGTACTTCTCATTCGGCTGTCCAAACAGATTGTTCTCGTTTCTGGCTTCTTCCGGTGTTCCCTGATTCGTAAAGGCAGGCGCGTTTTTCAGATTCTGACCCAGGGCAACATAATACAGATATCCGTCCATGTCAATATCCGCAATTTTTGTTCCGTCGTCACTGAAGGTAACCCAGTCTGTCTGCCAGCCCTCCTTCGGAGTTCCGCCCTGATATTCAGCTGCGGGCGTGCGGGTTTCCAGAGTCTCCAGAAATGCGTCCTTCCCCAGTTCATCCAGAGCTCCCTGATAGCATTCCATGATCAGGGATTTCATTGTATCATACAGTGTTCCCGATGCAGCCAGATTTTCTTTGTTGAAAGACGCATTTACACCGATATCCAGACCATTCACATAATCCGCCCAGTACGCTGCCAGCTCCGGAGATACTGCCATGGTGGAATCGCTTAAAGAATATCCTCCGGACTCTGCTGTATATCCGCTGTCCCTGAGATCCTGTCTTGCCCCGGCATACGCAAATTCATAGGAACCGTCCGCATGCCCCAGATCTGTAATCGGGCAGTATGCCACCACGCCGAACACATCATCATTGATCGTACTCTCTGTCTCACTGCTCATCCCGGCCGCGCCGATTTTATACAGCTCCCCATAGAAATCACTGCTGTTTCCGTCAGAACCAATGGCCGCCGACAGGGCTCCGCCGCCGCTGGTGCCGGAAATAAAGATCCTGTCAGTATCGCCCACGATACCGTCGTTATGGCGAAGATAGCGGATCACAGCCTTGGCGTCCGCCACGGTAACCGGTGAATGGTTGATGGTTTCTTCGTCCATACGAGTCCGCAGCCCTGCCATTACGACTACATATCCCTCCTTCAGGGCCAGAGCAGCCTGATTTGCTTTTCCATCCTCAGAGGTAGAATAAGAGCCGCCATCGCTCAGTACAATCTCATAGGTATTGGCCATCCATCCACTGTTGTTCACCATATAAAAAATCGGGCTGTTTCCGTCCGCTCCATTGGGAACGATGACCGCCACCTTTGCGTTTTCATACTGCGCATCCGTAAGAGAAGTATTTTCTTTATCCAGATAATAGTCCTCATACACCCTGGCGTACAGACTTTTACCATCCACAGTATATGTGGCATTCGATACAGATGCATCCGCAATACTCCAGGGATCATCCGGCGCTGGTTCTGCTGCCGCGGCAGCAGGTACACAGGAAACCGCCATCAGAGCTGTCATGGTCAGTGACACAATCCGCTTTCCCACTCTTTTCTTCTTCATATTTTTGTTCCCCCTTCTAAACTATATATAAAAATGGCCGCGGTTCTGTATTATTCTGCCACAGCTGACTCTTACACAGCTGCGCGTCTCCCTCCTTCCATTTTTCTTTAACCGCCCACTTTTATCTGCGTCATGTTCTCCCCGGCAATTTTCAATTCCTCCCGGTACTTTTCAGAAACCTCATTCAAATTTAATCTTAAAGCTGTGTAGTACTTATACAGCAATCGACAGAAATACCAAAGTTTTTTATGTTGTTTTGTATATTTATTTGTCAATTTTCTTCTGTCAAATGGTCTATTTACACAAAATTCCGCTTTTTATTTTGGCAAATATTTCTTTGCTTTCTGTACCTGAAACAGCGCACAGTATCTGACATTCCTCTGCGCACACATTACACCAGCTCTTTTTCGGGCCTGGTACAATAGCTTATCTTCACGGAGCGTTTCTATTTAGAAAATGAAGTTTCCCGCAAGAAAAAGCAGCCTCAGCCTGACTTCAATCAGACCGGACTGCTCCGTTTTTTATATACCTGTCTTCTACTCCCGCCGCAAAGCATCAATGGGCTTTAAATTGGCTGCTTTACAGGAAGGCAAAAGTCCGAACAAAATACCGATGACCATGGAAAAAACTACCGCAATTACCGCTGCCGGTATACTGACTGCCGCCGGTGTACCTCCAATTTTTGAAATAATCTTTGCAAGGATAATGCCGGCTGCCACACCAATCGCGCCCCCCAGACTGGTAAGAACCGCGGCCTCTGTAAGGAACTGCGCCAGAATGTGACTTTTTTTTGCCCCAATTGCCTTTTTCAGACCTATCTCCCTGGTGCGCTCTGTCACAGAAACCAGCATAATATTCATTACGCCGATACCGCCTACCAGAAGAGAAATACCTGCAATCCAGATCAGCATCCGGTTCGTGGACTGTCCCAGTTCCTGCAGCTCCCGGGCCTGCTCCAGAAGATCCTGCCCTTTATAGCGCAGACTGCCCTCCGCCGTGATTCTTCCATTTAAAATTTCCGCCGTCTCCTGTCCGGCTGATGCCATGGAATCCGTATCGACCGCCCGGATAATCACATTCTGAGGCTCATCATAATCGAATACCACAGGCCAGGCAGAAGACGGTATAAACACCTTCCCGCTGCTGTCCTGCATATAAGTATTATAATCATCCACAGACTGAATCACCGGCTCAAAGCCATCCTTTTTTCCTGCAATTCCGATTACTACAAAAGGTTCTCCCCTGATTTCAATTGTCTTTCCCACAGGATTTTCTCCCTGAAAAAGAGAAGCAGAGCTGTCTTCGTCAAGAATGGCAGTTTTCCGGTAAGCGGAAAAATCCTTTTCATCAAACCCGCGTCCCTGTTTTATGGTCAGGCTGCAGGTATCAAAGTAATTCTGATCAATTCCAGTCACATATCCGCCCGATAGTACTGTATTTTTATAGAACACCGCATCACTCCCCTGACGGCTGTTATAAACAGACGCCTGCTCTACTGCATCCTGCTCCCGGATCTGTTTCAGAATCTCCTCTGAGATTACGGGAACTCCATCCGGAATGCCATAATACTCCGGTTCATAGGTCCAGTCCTCCTGATACAGCCGTACATCCACTGTATTATTTCCCGCTCCCACCAGATTCTGCTTAATCTGTTCATTTGTTCCCTGAATAGCTGATACAATAGCAATAATCGCTCCGATTCCAATGATAATCCCCAGCATGGTAAGAAAGGAACGCATTTTATGTGACCAGATGCCCTGAAATGATAATCTGATATTTTCCAACATATTTAATTTCTCCTTTTCCTGGGCTGCTTTCCGCCCATACAGGTATCCCCGGAGGGGATTTCCCCTTTACACTCCGCTTTCTTCACTGTCCACTGCCCGGGTGCCCTCCCTGGCGGCTTTCCCATATGGGAAGGCAACCCGGTCCTCTGTGGAAAGTCCGGACAGAATCTCTATTGTATCGCCGTTTATGATCCTCCCGGTCTGAATAAACTGCTTTACCAGCCGGTTATTATTATCTGCCTTCATTACATAAGATCTGCCGTTTTCTGTGCGCACATACATCTTTGACAAATACACAGATTCCGGATTTTCATTTCCGCCTACTGTCATATTCAGATCCACAGACTCGCCGTTTCTGAGTTCTCCGCCGTTTTCATTTTCAATATAAGCAGTATAGGGATAATAAGAAACATTAGCATTTCCTTCACCGTATCCTCCAGCTGCAGTGGGATATGTGCCGATTTCCCGGATTACAGCTTCACAGGTAATGCCGCTCTCCCAGGAACTGACCGTCACCCTCTGCCCCGGCTGTATCTGATCCAGCAGAAACTCACTGACAGAACCAGTTACATACAGCCCGCCTGTACCGGCCACTGTCAGAAACGGCGTACTATCCACCGGAAGCTGATCTTTATTCTGAAGATTTTTTACGGTACCGTCCACTGCAGCATAAATCACACCATCCGTCTGCTTCTGTTTCAATTTCTCCGCTTCCAGCTCTGCCTTCCGCCTGGACAGATCCAGTTCTGAAATCTCCCGCTCTTTATCTGTGATCATCTGCTTCAGCTCTTCTCTGGTATATCCGGGCGAAACATCCTCTGACAATTCCCCTGTCTCCGATCCGCCCGCCTTCGCTGCTGCCTGATCCGTCTCCGAAACCTGTGCTTCTCCATTGTCAGTTATCTGTTCTGTTTCCATAACAGCCTCCGGAACCGCCGACGGCTCATAAGGTTTTGTATTCTTCAGTATTTTCAGCTCGTTTACTGCAATGTCAATTTTATTCTGCAGTTTTTCCACCTCCAGCGCTTTGATCTGATAATTCAACTGTTCCCCGGAAACATCCAGAATCAACAATTTATCTCCCGCATGAACCTCCTGTCCTTCTTCCACACAGACTTCTTTGATCTGCGCGTTCTGATCCAGCTTCACTTCCTGAAAATAGTCATTAGAAACTACGCCTGAGCTGCTGACCTCGTCTCCCCAATATCCGGAACCCAGAAGCTCCACCGGCACTACCTCCGCCTTCAGGCTGTTTTTCCGGGCATACATCCCTCCGCATATTCCACCGGCAGCAACAGTTCCGAGAATTATAAAAATAAGAAATCGTTTTATAAGCTTATGTTTCATCTGACACCTCCCCGTCAATAATCCGTATGATCCGCTGGGCGTTGGAGGCAATTTTTTCGTCATGAGTAATCATAATGATCGTTACCCCCTCTTCATTCAGCCGGGAAAAAAGCTCCATAATCTGATTTCCGGATCTGGAATCCAGAGCACCCGTGGGCTCATCCGCCAGCAGGATTTCCGGATCATTGACCATAGCACGGGCAATTGCCACCCGCTGTTTTTGTCCTCCGGAAAGCTGAGTAGGCTTAAAATCCACGCGGTCCGCCAGCCCTACCCGCTCCAGAGCCGCTTTCGCTCGTTTTATCCGGTCAGTCTTTCTGACTCCCGCATAAATCAATGGAAGCGCTACATTTTCCAGGGCGCTCTCCCTGGGCATGAGATGAAACCCCTGAAACACAAATCCGATATGCTTCAGTCTGACATCTGCCAGCTGACGGTCGCCATATTTCAGCACATCATCTCCCGACAATTCATAGGACCCGCTGGTCGGAAGATCCAGACATCCGATAATATTCATCAGCGTTGTTTTTCCGGATCCGGAAGGTCCCATAATCGCCACATATTCTCCCTTTTCCACAGAAAAACTGACATCCTTCAGCACAGGAACCACCAGTTTTTCCTGCTGATAATCCTTATAGATATGACTCAGGTTTAAAATCATTCCTCATCCTCCTGTATCTGATTCTCATATCCGGAAGCCGCATCATCCATTCCGCCTTCTGACGCAGGTACCTCCTCTCCCTCTGTTTCACTCATACTGTCCGCAATCTCTGTAGTTGTTTTCATGCCCTCTGAAAAACCTTCCACAGGCCATGCAATCAGATCATCATCTTCAAGCCCCGAGACAATCTGGTAAAGATCCATCCCGGCATCATACTCTCCCAGTTCTACCGGGCATTTTCTCAATCTCCCTTTTCCATCGTCTGCCCACACCCAGGCGCTGCCCTTTTCAGAGGATTCCGGTTCCGCGCTTAAGCTTTCTGCATCCGCGCCGCTTCCCGCTCCGGATACATCATCATATACAAGATAACCACTGTAAATCCAGATTCCTTCTTTCTTCTCCGTCTGCCCTTCGTCCAGCTCAATATACAAATGCTGTCCCATCATCAGTCCTTCACTGGAATCAAGAGACACATAAAAGGGATACCTGGAAGACTGGGAACCAGACTCGGAGTCTCCTGCATAGGAAGATGTGCTATTCCCTTTTTCCGCATTTTCTGTATCTATTTTCTGAATGGTTCCTGTCCATGTCTGATTTTCATCAATTCTGGAACGCAGAATTACAGGCTGCCCCTCAGAAATCATCCATGCATTTGTCTCATTAATCAGTCCTTTTACCCGGTAATCTCCCGCTGTCAGAATTGACATAAATGGTTTTGTTTCTCCGTTTTCTTCTGTGGATTTATTTTCATGAATGGATTTCACTACACCATTGATTTTACTTGTAACAGTTGCCTGATCCAGTGCATTCTTCAGCTTATCAATCTCCATCTGCTTGCTCTGCTGATTATATTCCGACTGACGGATCGATGTTTCCAGGCTCTGAATCTGAACCGTATAATTAAACTGTTCTTCCTTTGGAGCCGCTGCCTTTTCTGCCTTCAGAGCTTTAATCTGGCTGTTATAGTTTTTGACCTCGTTGCCCATTTCTTCCAGCTCCAGCTTTGCCTGCGAAAGCTGCAGCTTCATATCGTCTGTATTATATGAAAACAGCGGTGTTCCCTCCTGCACGGTATCCCCCACTGAAACCAGAATTTCTTTCACCGACTGATCCTGACTCAGATTAATATCCCAGGTTTCCTGAGATTCCACAATACCCGAATACCGGTTCAGAGTACCGGAGGACGCTCCTCCCGCCATGTTCGCTACCGGCTCCACATATGCCGCGTCCTGACTGCCGCCCCGAATACCGGATCGTCCTCCCAAAGCCGCCGCAAGCACTGCTGCTGCCGCCGCCGCCGCAATAATCGTAATAAAAACTGATTTCCTCTTCTCTGCCATAAAGACCTCCTTCTTTTGTTTATAAAAAATGACCACAGTTTTTCAACTGCAGTCATTTTATCAAAATCATTTTAAGTTATTTTCCAGAAGCCTTTAAGCCTTCATTAAGATTCACGAAGAAAAATCTGTAGTGATTCTGCTCTTGCACAAATACACTTATCTGATATTGAGAGGATATTTTTCAACAAGCTCCTCTACAATAGCTCTGGCCTTTGCAACGCCGTTCTCTCCCTCTTTAATCACAATAGCGATGGCCTCGGCAATTCTGTCCATATCCTCTGTATTCATGCCCCGGGAAGTTACGGACGGGGTTCCGAGACGGATACCGCTGGTCACGAAAGGAGACTTCGGATCATTGGGGATAGTATTTTTATTCGCAGTGATGTGCGCGTCATCCAGCAGCTTCTCCACAGCCTTTCCGCTCAGTTCAAACGGCGTCAGGTCAATCAGCATCAGATGATTATCTGTACCGCCGGAAACAATACTTATGCCGCGGTTCATAAGTCCTCTGCTCAATGCCTGTGCATTATCAACCACGCCCTGCTGATATGCCTTAAAGTCATCGCTCAGCGCTTCCTTAAAGCAGACTGCCTTCGCTGCAATGACATGCATCAGCGGACCGCCCTGGATACCGGGAAATACTGCCTTATTAAAATTAAAATTATTCTTTTCCATAGACTCTTTGGACACCAGAATCATACCGCCTCTGGGACCGCGCAGAGTCTTGTGGGTCGTGGTGGTCACCACATCCGCATAGTGCATGGGGTTGGGATGAAGCCCGGCCGCCACCAGACCGGCAATATGAGCCATATCCACCATCAGATATGCCCCCACCTTGTCCGCGATCTCACGGAAGCGGGGGAAATCAATCGTTCTGGCATAGGCGCTGGCGCCCGCAATGATCATTTTGGGCTTACACTCCAGAGCAATCTCCTCTACCTTATCATAATCAATAAATCCCTCGTCATTTACGCCGTAGGGAACAATATTAAAGTACACACCAGAGAAATTCACCGGTGAACCGTGGGTCAGATGTCCGCCGTGATCCAGGTTCATTCCCATGAC
>CAMLYL010000079.1 GCA_946491665.1 uncultured Lachnospiraceae bacterium
ATGTCAAGCCCTGCTTGTTGATCGAGCCTTTTCAGTTGGATACAGCCGTTGCGAGTTGTTCTGGCGAAGACGGAATTGCTTTGGGTTATAGTTATGAGACTTGCACGTTGTATGACGATAAAGGACCCTATGTGGATCCGGTTTTATTTGGAAATGCATGTACTTCATGCGTAGAAGTCGAACCTGGGACAAAGGTTTGTTATAATGGACCACTTGGGAATACTACATTCATGAATTCCTGATTTGTCCTGATGGAGGCATACCTCGTGAGAGATATGCCTCTTTTTAGACGCAATATTTATATAAAGAAAGGTTATGATGATGCGATATTACCGATTTGCAGATATAGCGTTTGAAGTGGATGGCTTGCCGGAGAAACTTCCGGAGGGGAAATATTTAAACCTGTTTCGCACGGCATCTGTTGTTCCGGATATAACCTTACATGTACAGAACACTACATTGGTATTGCCGTCTGACGCGGTCAGGTCGGGAAATATATGTTATGTGGAACGGGAAGGAAAACATAGAATATATGGATGGTTTCGAACGCCAAATCCGGCGATATCCTTCGTATTAAATGACTGGAAAAATGCTGAGATTACAGTAGATGTTCACCCGGAGCTATATGATGATGCGGCGTTCACGGCAAATTGGCTCCTTTCTCTCTCTGGTTTCTCAACGGGTCTTCTTTATCGTAAATGTGCGACTCTTCACTGTTCCTACATTCTTGTGGAAAATCAGGCGATCCTTTTTGCCGGTTTCAGTGGTATGGGTAAGTCCACACAGGCAGAGTTGTGGCGGCGTTATCGAAATGCAGAGATTATCAACGGAGATCGTGCGCTGATTTTTCAAAGAGAAGACGGATGGTATGCAGGAGGGATTTCTGCCTGTGGATCTTCAAAGATCTGCAGGAATTATACGGCAAAAATTGCTGCCGTGATTTTGTTGGAAAAAGGCTCGGACAATCGAGTTTTCCCAATGAAAATAGCAGAAAAATATCGGGCGTTGTTGACCGGCATGGCTTTTCACCGCTGGAAAGAAGAAGAGATTGATACTGCCGGTAATCTGGCTATGGATATTCTGTCCGAACTTCCTATGTACCGCCTGCGCAACCGCGCGGACGAGGAGTCGGTAGAAGTTATCGAAAAGGAAATCGGAGGTACGTTGTATGACATATAGAGATTATCTGTACAGTAAAGCTGCCAGACAGAGGATTCCCCTCGGCGGTACCTTTGAACTATCCCCGGTATGCAATTTTTCCTGCCATATGTGTTATGTCCGAAAAACAAGGGCAGAACTGAAGCGTCTGGGAAAACAGGAAATTACTGCAGAACAGTGGATCCGCATGGGAAAAGAATGTCGGGATGCAGGCATGCTTTACCTTCTGCTTACAGGCGGGGAACCATTCCTGTACCCGGAATTCCGCAGGCTTTATGCGGCATTGCATGAGATGGGATTCTTGCTGATTCTGAATACCAACGGAACTCTGATTGATGAGGAAACAGTGGAGTGGCTGAAGGACCGGGCGCCCTCGCGGGTGAATGTGACCCTTTACGGATCCAGCCGTGAGACGTACGAACGGGTATGTCAGAATCCGGATGGCTTTGAGCTGGCAGAGCGAGGGATTACCCTACTGAAAGAGGCCGGTATCCATGTGGTGGTCACAAGCAGCATTATTCCGGAAAATAAAGAGGATATACAGCAAATTATTGACTTTGCCCACAGCCATGGATGTCAGGCTAATATTGCTACTTATATGTTTCCGCCAGTGCGACGTGAAAAAGAGAACTCGGATTCCCGTCTGACGGCGGAAGAATCGGGCAGACTCAATGTCCTGAAGCAGAAGTACCGGCTTGGTGATGACAAGTTTATTGAGGCAGCCTACTGGATGCTTGACAAGATAGAGGCAGAGGCAGTACAGGTAGATGGCGATACCTGGGGAACAGATACAAGCAGAGAAATGCAGTGCCGCGCCGGGCGCAGCAGTTTCTGGATTAACTGGGAAGGAAAGATGACTGCCTGTGGCATGATGGAATTCCCTGTTGTATGTGATCCGTTTCAGGACGGTTTTTTGACATGCTGGGAGAAGATTACTACAGAAGTGCGCAGACAGCAGGTGCTAAAGGGATGCGCAGGATGTACGAAAAAAGAGATTTGCCATCCATGTGCAGCGATTATGAAGGCCGAAACAGGATCTGTGAATGAGAGAGCGCCTTATTTGTGCCATATGACGGAGATATCGGAACAGACGTGGAGAGAGCAGATTGCAGCTTTGGAGGGCAGAATGAATGAACAGAAATAAAAAAATTATTTTAATTGTAGTTGGAATTATTGTGGCGGCTGTCATTGCAGCTTCAGTGTTATGGACAGTTGGAAGAAAAAATAGTCTGGTTAATTCTTCGGAGAATGGTGAAATGATTTCAGCGGAACAGGAAGAAGCTGCAAACGATGCTGGAGAAACGGAACCATCAGAAGAGGATACTGGTACTGCAGATCAGGAATTGGAGGACAGGGTGACTGCTCCCTATGAGTACTGGCTGTCTGCTGCGGTCCTGACAGGGATTTCTGTAGAATATCCAGCCTTTGAACCTGGAGAATTTTATATATCCAGTGAGACAGAACTGGGCAACAGGGGATCAAGTTCTGGAGTATATGTCACATTCTATATCGATGGTCAGGAAAAATGTATTTATGGGGCGCCGCTGGAGACAGAGCGCAGCGATGCGGGGACCAAAGATATTTATTCGGATGTGATTGAATTTGCCAGATTTGATGAAGTAAATGTATCCGAGATACCGGAAGACTTTTCTCCTGTAAACATTGAGAATATTAATGAATTGATCGAACAGTCGATAGCTGTTGCATTATATGAGCATTAGATGAAAATAAGGTGTCTTGCACCCTCTTTCCGGATATAGTAAAATAACACTATATTTGGAAAGGGGCGTTTTACAATGGCATGGAAACCGCTGCCAATCGGCATAGATGATTTTGGAAAAATAATTAACGGCAAATATTATTATGTTGATAAGACACTTTTCATCAGAGAATTACTGGATATAAAAGGGGAAGTGAATCTTTTTACCCGGCCCAGACGGTTTGGAAAAACATTGAATATGAGTATGCTTCGGTACTTTTTTGAACAGAGTCCTGCCGGAAATCAGGAATTTTTCAAAAATCTGAAGATTATGGATACAGGAGAAGAATATCTGAGGCATATGGGACAGTATCCGGTGATCAGTCTGTCGCTGAAATCTATGAAGCAGTACTCTTATGAACTTGCTTTTGAAATGTTGAAGAAGGCAGTGGAGGGGGAGTTTACCAGACACTGGGATGAAATAGAAAAAAGCGGGAAGCTGTCTGAGGCAAAGCTGGAACGCTATATTCGGATCCGTGATCTGAAGGGGATGGAAGCGGATTATGCAGATTCTCTGAAATTCTTATCAGAGTGTCTATATATTTGTACAGGAAAACGGTCCGTGATCCTGATTGACGAGTATGATGTTCCTCTGGAGAATGCCTATTTCAGCGGTTTTTATGACCGTATGGTCAGTCTGATACGTTCTCTGTTTGAGTCTGCACTGAAAACAAACGACAGCCTGGAGTTTGCCGTTGTCACCGGATGCCTGCGGATCAGTAAAGAGTCCATCTTTACAGGGCTGAATAACCTCAATGTTGAGTCCATCACTACCAGATCATTTGCGGAATATTTCGGGTTTACGCCAGAGGAGGTGGAGCAGATGCTGGCAGACTATGATCTGACGGAGAATCTGGAAACAGTAAAGAGATGGTATGATGGATATTGTTTTGGGGAGACAGAAGTCTATAATCCCTGGAGTGTGATCAATTATTTATATTCCTGCTATCGTAACAAGAAAGCTTTTGCCAAGCCATACTGGTCAAATACCAGCTCTAACAGTATTGTAAGAAGGCTGGTCGAGCAGGCGGATATTTCTGTAAAGCAGGAGATAGAGGCCCTGATTGAAGGCGGTACTATCACAAAGCCGATCCATGAGGATATCACTTATGACGATATGGAATCTACCCAGGACAATTTGTGGAACTTCCTGTTTTTTACGGGGTATCTGAAGAAGATCAGCGAGCAGCAGGAGGGGGAGACCATTTATATGGAAATGGCCATTCCCAACAGTGAAGTCCGTTATATCTATAAAAATGCAGTCTTACGGTGGTTTGAGGAGAACACCAGCAAAAAAGAACTGTCTCCCCTTTATGAAAGCATCCTGAACGGAGATACAGACAGGATGTCGGAGATCCTGTCCGAGAACCTGATGGAAACCATCAGCTTCTATGACTATCAGGAAAGCTATTATCACGGTTTCCTTGCGGGAATGCTGAAAAACATCGGCAATTATATTGTCCAGTCCAACCGGGAGTCGGGAAAAGGCAGGCCGGACATCCTGCTGAAATATCCCAGTGTCCGGGGAAAGGCTGTAATTATTGAGATCAAGGTGTCAAAGACATATCCGGGCCTGGAAGAAAAGTGCGATGAGGCGTTGAAGCAGATCGAGGATCAGCGGTATGAAGAAGGACTGCGCCAGGAAGGGTATCAGAATATTATGAAATACGGGGTGGCGTTCTACCGGAAGGAATGCATGGCGAAGCTGCAGAAATAAAGTACAAAGAACAGAATATCGGAATCAGAAGAGCCGGAAGTGTCTATGAAGAGCGATGCTTCCGGCTTCTCTGCGGGATTTTTAAGGGGGATAAAAGAAGTCAGATAAATCGAAATTTCAATTAGAAAATTTCTTTGAAAAAAGCCCGGGAAATGTGCTGGAAAGCGGCATATTTCCCGGGCTTTTGGCATTTGGAGAGGAATAGGAGGGCTAAGGGTAAATTGGAATTTATCTGACAAGTTTATTTTTGTTTTGTGAAAGGAACCCTGAAAATGTCCCGAAATACAAGGAAGAAGCGATCCGGGTCAAAAAAATGGATCATTATTTTGTTTTCTATAATAGGAATATTGGCAGTAACAGGCGCTGTTGTTTTTATGCATGGCAGGTCTCTGCAAAGCAGAACTGATACAGCAGATGTGGAAACAACAGAAGAGAGTTTTCAGTTCCCATATACTTCTGAAGATGGAAATATCCAGTTTTTATCTCTGATCCAGTTTACCGGACCGAATCCGGATGCTGAAAATGCGGTCAGTGAGGATATTGCGGGGCTTCAGATACAAAATATATCGGAACAATATTTAAAGGAAGCCGATGTTAAAGTCTTGATGGAAGACGGCACAGAATATCATTTTCTGGTAAAAGATCTTCCCGCAGGAAGCGAGACGGTTGCTTTTGATCTTTCGAATCAGAGTTACGATGGACAGGCTGTTTGCCGGGAAATTCAATGTACAGCACAAACAGGCGAAAGTTCGATGGGTGAAGAACGTGTTGAAATCAGCACAGATGAATCCAAACTCATCATTACAAATATTTCAGATCAGCAGATTGAAAACGCGGCGGTTATTTACCGCTGCAGTACAGGAGATTCCTATATAGGAGGAATTTCTTATGAAATTACGGTTTCAGAGCTGGCAGCCGGAGAGAGTTTTGAGTTTGAAGATACTGCATGTATCTTTGGAACTCCGGAGGCAGTCGGCGTTGAAATAGATTAGAGTAAGGAGGGAAAAAATGAAAAAGGTATATAGTAAACCGCTGGCGGTCATAGAAACTTTCGAACTGAGCCAGCATATTGCAGCCTGCCAGAACCTTATGGTGAGTAATCAGGCCATCCGAAATGGATGCCATGCGGATCCAAAAGATTCTTCGTCGATGGCGCCGTCCGGGCTGTTTTATACAGCATTGACAAATGATACATGTACTGTAGATGGCGAAGATATATACTGTTACACCAAGGGCGGATCTGATACATTTGTTTTCATATCCTGATAAATTATGAAAAAACAGTATTACATTGCGGGACGGATTCTGGAAATATTCGCAGATTTTGAGACTGGGCTGTCGGATAAGATCGAGCAGTTTGGAACAGAAGGGAAAACACCTGATTTTACAGTATGCTTTGAAAAAATAAATCACTTGTTACAGCCACAGACGCCGGACATTTCCAATGACTATGACAGTAAGATCTCAGTACATGAGGAGTCTGATGAAACGGTTCAGGTATTTCATGAAGGATTATGCGGCGATATGTTTGCAAAAGCATATCTGGATTATGAAAATAACCGTGAAATCATCCGATATCTGGAGCGCAGTCTGCGGCAGTTTCAGAAGATGGAGCAGTTGTTTGACTGGATTGGCATAGATAATATCTTTGCAGGTCTGAAAACAATGATTCTTCATGCGGCTCTTATCAATGCATCCGGGGAGGGAATCCTGTTTATGGGTCCTTCCGGTGTTGGAAAATCCACGCGGGCTGATCTGTGGCATCGTCATGCGGGGGCAGAAATCATAAACGGGGACAGAACTTTTGTCAACAGAGATTCTTCCGGCGTCTGGAAGGCATATGGGTCACCTTATGCCGGTTCATCCGGATATTATGTAAATAAAGATGTTCCGGTGAAAGCGATTATGTCCGTAAAACGCGGCGGAGAGAACGAGGTGAGCATAAAAAAGCTGGCATTTGCTCAGGCATTCCGGGAAGTATACAGGAATATTACGTTACATCAATGGAATGATTATGCAGTAAAAGCTGTAACTTCTGTGATAGAGGAACTGATTTTTGATATTCCCGTATATGAGATGATATGTCCGCCGGACATCCGTGCCGTAGAAACTGTCAGGAAGGAACTGGGAACAGGAAGATGAAAGGAACTTATGCAGAACCGGGGGTAACCTCGTATTTATTTGCAAAAGCGGCGAAAAATCATACCCCGATAAACGGAACCTTTGAACTGTCACCTCTCTGCAATTTTGACTGCCGGATGTGTTATGTACATATGACGCCACAGCAAGTCAGGGAATCAGGTCTGACGATGATGACAAATGATGAATGGCTGAGACTGGCGGAGGAGGCAAAGGAACAGGGAATGCTGTATCTGCTGCTTACGGGAGGGGAACCATTTTTGTATCCGGGCTTTCGGCAGTTATATGAGAAGCTGGCCGAAATGGGATTTCTTCTTTCAATCAATACCAACGGGGCCTTAATCGATGATGATACCATCCGCTGGCTGCGGGAGAGTCCTCCATGCAGAATCAATATTACATTGTATGGGGCGTCGGAGGCTGCGTATGAAAAGCTGTGTGGAAGAGCAGACGGCTTTGCTAAAGTAAAAAAAGCGATAGAAGGTCTGCGGGAAGCGGAGATTTCTGTAAAGTTAAACTGCAGTCTGACGCCCTGGAATGCATGTGATCTGAAGGAAATGATTCAGTTTGCGGAAACCCGCGGATTAATTCTTGAGATTGCGTCTTATATGTTTCCTGCGATTCGCCGCGGTCAGCAGAACATTGGAAGAAATGACCGGTTTACGCCGGAAGAAACCGCGCGCTATATGTTTGCAATCCAAAGGCTTCAGTATGGAGAAGAAGCTGTGGAATCATATGCCGGACGGATTCTGCAGGGAAGTATACCGGCAGCTCTGGAAGAATGTCAGGAAGTGACGCCTGACGGGACTGTCCGCTGCCGGGCAGGCAGGGCGACGTTCTGGGTGACATGGCATGGAGAGATGCGTCCCTGCGGAATGATGGAGCGGCCCGGTGTATCTGTGAGAAACAGAAATTTCTGTGATGCATGGAAAGAGCTGACGGAACTAACAGAACAAATTCGGCTGTCCGGAGCATGCTCCCGGTGTGACAGTCAGAATATCTGTCATGCATGTGCCGCAATGGCGCTTGCAGAAACGGGAGAATTTGAAAAAACTCCCGGATATTTATGCCGGATGGTGGAGGCGCTCCGGAAGGAGGCGGCCGCTGAAACTCATTTATAAAAGCGTAGGAAATCCTATCTTTTATATAAAAAATTATTTTAAAGGAGGAACAAGATGAAAAAGACGACAAAACGTTTTCTTGCGTTATTGCTGGCCTTTACCATGGTTTTGGGTATGGGTATGCAGACGTTTGCGTCAGGTACAGACGCTGTTAACAGCGGACAGACACAAACCACTCAGGCAGAGCAGACGGATGTTGTTCAGAGTAATAATGAAGAAGTGGCGTTATTAAGCAATGTGTCAGAAAAGCCCTCTGACGGACAGACAAGCGGACAGCCCTTTGCTGCAGGGACGGCAGGAAGCCAGAACTTCCGCATCCCCGCTATGGTAACTCTGGATGACGGTACCATCGTTGCGGCTGCGGACGCGAGATGGAATACTGCTGCAGATGCAGGCGGACTGGATACGATAGTTTCCCGTTCATCTGATAATGGAGCAAACTGGAACTATACATTTGCCAATTATCTGGGAGATAACGGAAACACCTATGTAAAAGAATCTGCAACATTTATTGACCCGGCCCTGGCCACAGATGGCAGTACAATCTATATGCTGGCAGATCTGTTCCCGGGCGGTGTGGCGCTGAATTCATCCAATCAGCGGCCGGAGGCGGCAGCGGCATTTGACGGGCAGGGAAGACTGAAACTTGCCCAGTCCGGCAGCAGCGATTACAGTTATTATCTGGGTGCATTTGAGAATGGCCGTGCACAGATCTTTGGCGCTGATGGAAATGCTGTAGAAGACTACACGGTGGATGAGTATTTCAACCTGTACCAGGGAGATGTAGAAGTCAGCAATCTGTTCTTTTCAGATTCTCCTTATCAGGTAGTGAAGACTTCTTATCTGTATCTGACAAAATCCACAGATAAGGGTGCGACATGGTCAGCTCCGACTCTGATCAATGTGAAGGCAGACGATGAGCAGTTTTATGGTGTGGGACCGGGAACCGGTATTGTGACCAGTGATGGTACAATCCTGTTTTCTGCTTACAAATGGAATGGAACTGATAGCTCCCAGAGGAGCAGCTTTATCTATTCCACAGACGGCGGCGAGACATGGGAAAGAACGGAAAATGCTACAGGAAACACATGGTCCAGTGAGAATCAGCTGGTAGAGCTGAATGATGGTACGATCCGTATGTTTTTTCGAAACGGCAGTAACCAGATCTGCTATGTGGATGCCACAGGAAATGCTGATGAGGGATATTCCTGGGGAAGCGTTGTACAGACGGGAATCAGCAATAACTCCAATTGCCAGATTTCCGCATTGAAATATTCCCAGACGATCAATGGCAAGGAAGCGATTCTTCTTTCCTGTCCGACTGATAGCAGCTGGGGAAGCAGAAGTGCAGGGAAAATTTTTGTGGGCCTTGTGAATGATGATGGAACCATGGATTTCAACAGCTTTTCTTCAACCGCTGTTACGGATGGAACATTCCAGTATTCCTGCCTGACGGAGCTGAGTGATGGTTCTGTGGGACTCCTGTATGAAAACGGCAGCGCAAGTATCCAGTATACGAATTTCCAGATTGAGAATCTGGCAAAAGACGCGCAGATCGGCGATCCGGATCCGGGATTTGTATCGGAAGACGGAACGCTTATCAACAGCCTGAGCTTTGCTGCGACAGACGGGGAAAAGACTGTGGAATTCCGTGGCTTATCTGATAGCCAGTATCTTACAGTCACGACAAGCAGTGAGACTGTAGCGACGGCAAAAGCTGACGGCAGCAGTGTTACTGTCATACCGGTCGGTGCAGGAACAGCGACAATCACAGCGACTGTGCAGACAAGCAGCCGCAGCGTGGAAGAAGGAAGTCAGTATGAACTGACGGTAACTGTGAGCGGTGTGGATGAAGCATATACCGGATCGATCATCGAGAATCCCGGCGGAACAAGCTATGTGCTTGATACGGATGGAATTGATGACGGAGGAGAATATCTGATTGTATATGACGGACATGCTCTGCAGAATACGAACGGTCAGACTTCTACAGGTGACCAGGATGTAACAGTCAGCGGAAATGAAGTCACAAGTGTAAATGAGAGCAATGATGACTATCTTCTCTGGACATTCGAGGGTTCAGGCGATCAGTTTACCATCAGAAATACAAATGCGTATCTGAGATTATACTATTCATCTACATTAAGCACGGATTCGCAGATATGTAGATTAGATGGCAGTAATGGAAACTATACTATTTATGGATACAATAGATATTTGCATTATACAAGTGGCTTTTTGGGATGGGGGGCAGGATTTGAATCAAGCTCTGATGCGTCCGCAGTTTCCCTCTATCTGAAAACCACCGAAGATCCTACCTGGTCCACTGACCTCAGCAAGCTGCAGGAACAGATTGATGCGGCAAATGCATTGACGGAAGATGAGTATACGACAGATTCCTGGGATGTCTTACAGGCTGCGGTAGAAGCTGCAGAGAGCTTATCTTCTTCTGAGTATTCTTCTGAAAGCGAAGCGCAGGCTGCACAGAATGATATTGACCAGGCTGCACAGAGAATCGCAGAAGCGATTGCCGCACTGCAGAGAAAACCGTTTACGGAAGAGCTTTCTGTAGCAGTGGGACAGAGTATATCAGTCACAGTAGACGGAACAATGACTCAGGGACCGGATGAAACTTTTGCGACAGCAGTGATTGACGGTAATACTATGACGATCACAGGTGTGGCTGCAGGAACAACTACGGTTGTTGTGGGAGCAGGAACTTATCATATCACTGTAACAGATATTCCGGACGGGGAATTCAGCAATATCGGCGAGCTGACATTTGTTTCCGAGACAGGAAGTGCAGACTACAGTCTGAACCAGACGATTTCCCATCTGATCCTCACGCCGGGAGTTTCCTATGACCTGGCTCTGTACGCAGACGGAGAGGAATTAGGCAATGGTTATACTGTCAGCTGGGAAAGCGCAGACTCAAGCATTGCTTCTGTAAACAACTCAGGGCGTATCACAGCGAATCGTGTCGGAGAGACCACAGTAACAGCGACAGTGACTGACAGAGATGGAAATATTGTCGGCCGCCATATTGCAACGGTTACGGTGATTGATGACGGAAACGGCTATAGCCGCGAGGTAGAGTTTTATGTTGCTGATGTGCAGAATACAACGCTCTATTATGTGGAAAACGGACACACAGGTGATTTTGATTTTATAGCTGTCGAAGAAGGCACTGTAATTTATGGTAATCCGTCCGGCAAGTGGAATATGGTTTATTTCGCCGCTCCCGATGAGGGTTATGCGCTGACATACTTAAGCGCGGCAAACAATTACGGGACAACAGACTGGACGTCTATCAGAGACAATCAGTTAGTGGATCCTGCAAACTCGAATTTCCAGAATGCATATGGAACCAGCAACTATAATCAGGTTCTTCAGCTGGCGCAGGGAACATATGGATGTGACGGATGCTTCTGGTTTACGAGAGATAACACCAGCGGCGGTACGGGAGAATGCCGTGCATACATTATTGCCATTTCCGAAAAACTGCCGACAGTTGAAAAATCTGTTGCAGAAGTAAACGGAGAAGATTATGCGGAAGATATGGCAATCCATGTGGGCGATACAATTACATTTGCCGTAACCGTTACCAGATATCAGTCAACCTACGGAATCAGCTACAGCAATGCTTCATTGACAGATAATCTGGATGGAGCTTATTTCCGGGATACTTATTATAACCGGTCAACATTGGACATAAGTGATGACCTTGGTTCGCACCGATATAATGGAGAGACTTATACATATTATGTAGACTACGAGGTACAGCAGGATGATCTGGAGACGCTGATTACCAATACGGTGGACCTGGAATATTCCTATCAGGCAGCGTACAGTCAGGGAGAATACGGCGGAACAGCGGAAGCTCAGGCTGCAGTATCCGTCCTTACCTTCGACCCGGACGACTATATCATCGACTTCGGTTCACCGATTACGGTCGACTTTACAGGAAAAACAAGTTATAATTTTGTGAGCGGCAGCGCTAATTTCGGAACCGTTCAGACAAACGGAATGAAAGTAACATACACACCGAACGCTGTACTTACAGCGGCGGATACCGTTCGGATTACAAATGAGCGGGGCGCTGTTTATACCTTCACAGTCTACCCGGCATCAAGTGTATACTATGAGGAAGGCTTTGCCTCCTATGACGGCAGCTGGTCACCTGGTTCAGCCGTAACCGAAAATCAGACAGTAAGCGTCGCAAACGATGAGACGGTTGATCTGTATGGTTATGACGATCTGTATGCTTCTGCAACCGGAAACAGCAACGATTCTGTTGCGGTAAGCGATACAAAGAATGGCACGGCAACATTTACATTCAACGGTACAGGTCTGGATATCTATGCGCTGACAACGCAGACATCCGGCAGCATGAGCCTGTGGCTGTATGAGGGCGAGGGAACCGACGGCACTCTTCTGAAACTGGGATATGTAGACACCTCGAATACCTGGCTGGAAGAAACCGATGGAAATTACTACAACACGCCGGTATTCAGCTACAAGGATCTTGAGGCCGGAACATATACAGTGAAAATCATTGTGAACAGCGGTACGATCTCACTGGACGGCTTCCGCGTATATCATACGCAGGGCGATGCATATGAGAGTGTTTATGCTGCTGATCAGGAAGATCAGGCTTTTACAGCAGAAGTTCGTGATATTACGATTGCAGGAAGCACTTACAATCTGGAGGATATTGACGACTGGTACAAGTACGGCGAAAATATTATCAGCGCGGTCTATGATGCTTCGAATAACGGCTCAGGCGCGGTAATTCTCGGACAAGGAAATGGGATCACAGCAGATACAGATATGATCAACAACGGTCCGAAGAACGAGATTTATCTCGAACCTGGACAGACAATTGCTATGAGACTGACGGCGTCATCTTATGATAAAGTGGCAGTCGGAATGAGAAGCCTGAACGGCGGTGCGGTAAACTATGAGATCAATGATCAGGATGGCAGTGTATCTTCTACAGTAGATATGTATTATGAAGTACAGCCGAATGAAGATGGTATGATTGTTATCGAAAATACCGGAGAGAACGTACTTGCCCTCACAAAGATTAAGGTGACAAGCCCTGTATATGGAGCAAGCGGAGTGTCGCTGTTCACAATCGATGCTGATACGATGGCATTTGCGCTTCAGTGTATTGCCAATGAGACAGAGACTGTTGAGACGGCGGACGCCGCGCTGACAGTAAGCGTAGTCGATGTCAACGGCGATGCTGTGGCAGAGACAGTCCTTACGGCAAACGGTACAGTGGGCGAGACTCACACATTTGCCGCAGCAGATATACAGACAGCGGCAGAGGGAATCCTGCCGGAAGGATATGAACTGACCGGCGAGGCTTCTGATGTGGAAGTGGCATACGGCGAGTCGGATACGACTGAAATTCAGGCTGATGATACAGCGGAGGATGAACCGACAGAAGATACAGGAAATGGAATCTTATCCATACTGGGAAATGTTATTCATTCGATTGTCAATACAGTCACTGATATATTTAAGTCGTTATTCAGATGGTAATTAATCTTAAATAAACGGGCTTGACAGTTGTCCGGAATCCCTATATAATTACGCTCGAAAACAATTTGGGTGGATTTTTCCGGACGACGTCATCTTTTCGCCACACAGTTATCCCTGGGATAATTGTGTGGCGTTTCCTATTTTTTATGCGGCGGGGGAATATACCTGGGACAAGGAGGAACGTTATGAACGAAAGTTTTATGAAAGAGAAGCCGGTACTGCCGCTGCTTGCGTCCATGGCATTTCCCATGGTGCTGTCCATGCTGGTAAATTCTTTATATAACATTGTGGACAGTTTCTTTGTGGCGCAGATCAGTGAGGACGCCATGACGGCATTGTCCCTGGTATATCCGGTTCAGAATTTTATCAATGCGGTGAGTATTGGCTTTGGCATCGGCATCAACGCAGTGATTGCGTTTCATCTGGGTGCGGAAGACCGGGAAAAAGCCGACATGGCAGCCACACAGGGAGTATTGCTGGCCTTTATTCACGGTGTGGGAATGATGATCGGATGTATTGCCATTATGCCGGCTTTTCTAAGGATGTTTACGGCATCGGAAAACGTGATCCAGCTCGGCATACGGTACTCGACAGTGGCGTTTTCCTTCAGCATTATCATTTCTCTGGGGATTACCTTTGAGAAGATTTTCCAGTCTGTAGGAAAAATGAAAGTCACAATGGCCAGTATGATGTGTGGGTGTGTGACCAATATTATTTTGGATCCGGTGCTGATTTTCGGTCTGGGACCCTTTCCGGAAATGGGGATCGGGGGAGCCGCCCTTGCAACAGGAGCTGGTCAGACATTGACACTGGTGATTTATCTGACAATTTATGTTGTGCGTCCTATCAGCGTCCGCGTCAGAAAACGGCATCTTGCGCTGCGTAAGGCAATGGTTCTGAAATTATATTCCATCGGGATACCTGCCACTCTGAACCTGGCGCTGCCTTCCATCCTGATTTCCGCATTGAACGCAATCCTGGCGGCATATTCCGGGGTTTATATCCTGGTTTTGGGAATTTATTATAAACTGCAGACGTTTCTGTACCTGCCGGCCAACGGTCTGGTCCAGGGAATGCGCCCTCTGATCGGGTATAATTACGGAGCCAGAGAGTACAGACGGGTGAATCAGATTTATAATCTTGTGCTCGGCATGAGCGCCATTATTATGGCGGCCGGAACGGTGATCTGTCTGCTGGTTCCAGGCCAGCTGATGGGGCTGTTTACCCAGAATCCAGAGACAATCCATGCCGGGGAGACTGCCCTGCGTGTCATCAGCGCGGGATTCCTGGTTTCTGCAGTTTCCGTGGCTTCCTCGGGAGCTCTGGAAGGATTGGGGAAAGGGATTCCGTCCCTGATCATTTCTCTCTGCCGCTATATCGTGATCATTATACCGGCAGCATTTATCCTCAGCAGCCTGGCAGGGCCTGTGGGGGTGTGGAATGCTTTCTGGGTTGCAGAGGCGGCAACCGCAGTGATCGCCTTTGTGATTTATCGGAAAACAGTGACAAAAAAGGTATAATTTCAGAAAAATAAAGCATGTTTCTCTTGCCTGGATGAAAACAGAGGATTTATAATAATGGAAAGAGAACTGCAGGAAACGGTTCCAGAGTGCTGTAATGCGCTAGGGAACCTTTTTTCTTATAGGGTGCGCCCAGCTAAGGGCTTGAAATTCGGTGGGTGAAAGTCCCGCT
>CAMLYL010000080.1 GCA_946491665.1 uncultured Lachnospiraceae bacterium
TGCGGACTCGCCGCCCAGACCGCTCTCTACCACATCCGGGTAAATGGTTCCCTGCGCCAGGAAGTCCACAGCTCCGATCTTCTTCGCCTCTTCCTCGAACACACGGATGAATTCCTCACCGATGATCTTGCGCTTCTTCTCCGGCTCAGTCACACCGGCCAGTTTACTGTAATATCTCTCCTGCGCGTTGACACGGACGAAGTTCAGGTCAAAATCGCCTTTCGGCCCGAATACCGCTTCCACCTCGTCGCCTTCATTTTTGCGGAGCAGGCCGTGATCCACGAAGACACAGGTGAGCTGCCTGCCAATCGCTTTGGAGAGCAGGCCTGCTGCCACGGAAGAGTCGACGCCGCCGGACAGCGCCAGCAGGACTTTACCATCTCCGACCTTCTCACGGATCTCCCGGATCGAATTCTCCACGAAGGAATCCATTCTCCAGTCGCCGCTGCAGCCGCAGATATTCCGCACGAAATTATAGAGCATCTTCGTTCCTTCCGCCGTGTGCAGAACTTCCGGATGGAACTGGATCGCGTAAAGCTTCTGCGCCTCATTTTCCGCAGCCGCCACCGGACAGTCCGCTGTGTGCGCGGAAATTTCAAAGCCCGGCGCCGCCTGCGCGATATAATCAAAGTGGCTCATCCAGCAGATCGTTGGCGTAGATACATTTCCAAATATCTTTGAGCCGGTCTTGTCGATCAGCACTTCCGTCTTTCCATACTCCCGGACGTCCGCCTTCTTTACCTCTCCGCCCAGCACATGCATCATCAGCTGGGCGCCGTAGCAGAGACCCAGCACCGGGATCCCCAGTTTAAAGAGCTCGTCCGTATAGGTCGGTGAATCCGGCAGATAGCAGCTGTTCGGGCCTCCGGTAAGGATAATGCCCTTGGGATTCATTTCTTTGATCTTTTCAATATCGGTTTTGTAAGAATAAATCTCACAGTACACATTGCATTCCCTGACGCGGCGGGCCACAAGCTGGTTGTACTGGCCGCCGAAGTCAAGGACGATCACTAATTCGTTTTTCAAAGCCTTCCTCCTGAAAATATGATCTTTTCTGTTGTCCAATCTTTTGCACTACTCAATTATAGATGAGGGCGCATTTTTTTACAAGCCAAAAATCCGGCTGCCGCGTACACACTCCCTAAAGCAGCGACTCTCTCAGTGCTTCTTCCAGCGCCTTCATTTCTTCCCGAAGCCGCTCATTTCCTCCATCCTGCCGATATCCTGTCAGTTTCTGATACAGCACTTCATTTTTAAATGTATTAGAATCAATAGCCGTTGGTTTCTTAGGATCATGGGGGCCATCCTCCCAGATTTCATTCAGGATTTTCAAATACATCCGAAGCAGCGGATCAAGCTGCCCTCCTATCTCTTTCGTCTTTCCCTTAAAGTCGCTGTAATCTTTTCCTTCATGCAGCACATGCATCAGGTAAGCCACAAAATAGTACGCACCGTTTCCAAGAATCGCCGCTTCACTTATATCCTCCGCTTCCATCCGCTTTTCCGCGTCACGATAATACTGCAGTGCCGTCCTCACAAAATTTACAGGCGTGAAATATTTCCGAAAAATCTGTTCTGGCTCTTCCGTACCTCTTAACTCCTCTATGTATTTCCGGCCCACATCCTTCGTAATATACTCCAGAATATGGCTGGCGCTCTGAGTTCTTGCTTCCCCCGGCTTCTGCTGACTGTATGCCTTCACCGCCCGTGCAAAATCAGTCAGCGTATACTGGTATCTGCCGAAAACATTCTCCCCGCGTTTCATGATATAGAAATGAATCTCATCACTTTCGTCCGCGCAGAACAGCTGATTGATCTCATATACAAGCGGATCTGTATACGCGATATCCTCTCCTTTGATCGGTTTCTGCCTGTTCAGCGATATACTGATCTGATCGAACTCCCCCTGACAGTCGCTCTCATCCTCATTCACACACATAATCCGCAAGAGCACTCTCGCCTGCTCCATTGCCCTGGTTCGCGCCCCTTCGGGATCGTCTTCATTTCTCTTTGCGTCACCGTACCAGAAATCAGCCGCTGTTGTAATTGTCTGCGCCCCATTAATAACCGAAATCACCTCCGGAAATTCCTTTGAACCTGAATCCAGAATAATATGAGAACTTTTTCTGAGATTCAGGCCGTTCTTTTTCCGCACCGTGATGGTAATGCCATTATTCAGAAACCAGAAATTCTCCGGATGATTCCGAAGCGTTTCCTTCATACTCTTTTCCACATCAAGCTGTTCATTAATTCCGTAGCGAAGATTACTTCTGAACAGCTCATCGCCCACATGATTATACATTTCCACAATATCGTACAGCTTCGCGCTGCAGGTATATGCCGTTATCTTGGCCGCAATGGCTCCTTCCGGTAAATTTTCAGCAGCATATCCCTTTTCCGGCATCTGAAACATATGAACTCTGTGCCCGATGTCAATATCAAACCGATGTTCCGTTCCGCTGCAGTAACTCAGCGCCTGAAATACAACCTGGGACAGCATACAGTTCATTTTTTTCCTGACTTTGTTGCGGATCTTTCTTTTAAACTGCCTGACCTCAGCCCTCTGCTCAACCGTGTCTGTCAGAATCAGAACCGTATATACATTATAATCATTCTCCCGGGGCAGTTTTTCACAGATCCGGCGTGCAATCTCTTCCATACTGGAATTCTCCTGGTACTTGCAGAATACCGCAAATTCCTCCGCCTCTTCTCCCGCCAGATCACTCAATTCGACCGCTTCGCCGCACTCCAGTCCGGCCGCCTTCTCCCTGATCTGCTGTCTCTTATCCTGACTGTCATGAATCCAGTTTCTCTCTGCGCAGAATTGTCTTACAATTCTCTTAATGCTCTTGTTGACACTCATATCGGCTCTCCTCTTTTGTTATGCAAACCGCAGATATTCCTTTGAAAATTCAATATCATCCGGACTGAAATCTTCAAGTTCTTCATAAAAAGCGAAAATGCATGTATTAAAATCTGTTTTCGCCCGCTCCACTGCCTTTTCATATCCGACGGCCTTTCGATATTTTTCTCTCGCCGCCGGCCTGTCCAGCGCGCCGAGCCCATCCCGATAATCCTGAATCGCTGTTTCCGCCTCTCTGAGAAATCGGATATACGCCTCTTTCCCGTCTTCATTCAGAACTTTTTCCAATTTATCTGTATAATAATCCAGCGTCTTTTTAAGACTGGCAATAACCAATTCTAATTCACTCTGAATTCCAAATTCACTGGCATTTACATTCATTGTCTTCCTGTATATCTCATCTACCAGATTATAATTTTCGGGATACACTGAGCCGGTATGTATTCCATGCAGTCTTCTCAGATCTTCCCGCAGCTTTTTCTTATATTCCCCGCAGATTCGAATCTTTTTATACATATATTCAGGGATCGGTTCGCCCTCATCCCCCTGAAATAAAAGAAATGCCCCCTGCTGCGCCATAATTCGCGGATTTAGTTTGATATGATCAATCAGCTTGTGGTTTTTTTCAAAAATCCGCTCCTCGCTGATCCATTTTTCCTTTCTCTCTACAATCGCATCATACGCGTTGACAATATTGTTGCCCGCCGGACAGTACATCTTCTCCATGGGGAAAATATATACCATCCCGTCATTTCCCGGCCCGTCCTCACTGTCCTCTTCGTTCGTGTAAAATGGCGTCACCGCGAAATACAACGCCACCAGACAATTATAGGTCACATCCAGCAGTCTGCTCGGAAATCCGCCGTGCTGCGCGTCAATCGCTTTCTCCAGATATGTGCTGCCGTTCGTAAGATGATTCGCGGTCATTTCATCAAATTGATTTTTTTCAAACCCCGGGTTAATATCCAGTATTTTCCTGCGAAACAGGTTCGGGTAACAGGGCTGTGCATAAATCTTATTTTCGCCCCTGAACACAATCACCCGATCCTTATCTATATCCTCTATTTCTTTCGTGATCTGTCTGATATATCCGGACAAATCCATAATCCTATTCTCCATCTCCAAAACGGCCTCCTTCTGCCCTGCCGCCTCTCTCATAATTTATAGCTTTAGTACATCCCTCATCTCTAACATTACGATAAAAGGGCAGATTATCTACCCAATAGTTAAAATGATCTGTATTAGTGATTACCGGGGAAATATCAACTCCATACTTCATCATGAAATCAAAAGCAAGGTCACTGACCTGATCCGAAATCCTCTTTATTTCTTCTTCCCCCAAAGAGACCAGAAGCATTACATCCGAAATATGAACCGGCATACAACCTCACCACTTTCTAATAATAATTAAAATATCTCTTTCACTCTATGTTCTATAGCATTTTCATTATATGACACCAGGGTCAAATAGATATGCTTTTCATGCCTGCAGGAAAAAGAATATCGACTTGACCCGCAAAATACCGAAAAGGAGCTATTTTTTTCAAAAAAATGTGCGGATTTGAGGTATTTTAGGATTGTGAAGGCGCAGAGCAATCCGTGGTGTCAAGAGGTCAAATTTTAATTCGACCTCTATATCATCATTATATCTGATATCATAAAATTTGTATATCAAAGTTAGCAACCCCCATTTCAAATGGGGGTTGCTAACTTTGATTATAACACATGAAAACATTTTGTACAGCGGGAATAAGAAAATGTATCCGGTTCTGAAGCACGCCGGATACATTTTCTGAACACCTGAAACAGTTAAGTTTTCTTTTTCCGAAACCAGTTCTTCTACCTGCTAAATCTCTTAACAGTATTTTTTTTAATATTTTTTCTTTCTCCCCCTTTGGGAATACTGTTCTCCTGCTTTGTCACCTCGCTCTCCTGCTCCGGTATCTGTTCCTTTTCACTCGCTTTTCGGATCGCTTCCTCCACCTTCTTCTGATTTACCTCGATAAACACTTTCAATATGTATTCAGCAGTAACCGCCGGATCATTCGGGTCATGAAAGCGATAATTCAGTTTTTGCTTCTTCACAGCAGCCCCACCCCCTGTCCGTTTTTACAAACTATGAATCTTTTTCAGAAAATAGAATCAGCTCTTTTCTGTTCAGACGTCATCTGCCTTTAGAAAAACACAAAAGGAATCCTAAAGACTTTTCAGCCTCTCTGATTCCTTTCTTTATCTATAGAATAATAGATGCGTCAACCGGATTCAAGGTTCATTTCAGGTCATTTCAGGTCAGACTGCGGCGTGTTGACAGTCGGCACAGATTAATGAAGCAATTCATTTTTAAAAAACTGTATGGAAAGCAAAAATCACAATTTGTCACATGGCCGGGCATTCCCATACAACGCATGCTCATACAAAAATACAGGGGTCACAAAAAATCACACGCTTGTGACAATTTGTGACCCCTGAAAGATACCGGAAATTCCATTATTCAAATTATTTTCTACAGTAAAATTTTTGTCCGCATCTGCTCCGGCAAATATTTTGCCAGCTCCTCCACCAACTCATACACCTTCGTTCCCGGCGCTATCTCCGTCGGCGTCTGTCCCTGCCCATCTTTTATAATCCTCTTCGCATACCGTATTGCCAGTTTCGGATTTCCCTTTTCCACCAGAATTTCAAATATACCTTCCATATTCTTCTGATACTTTCCAATCCCCAGTTCCCGAAACTTGTCATTCAGAAATGAGATATATTCGATTCGATGATTATTTGACGTATAGTATGCAAAATGCAGCAGAAACCAGAATTCGATACACTCATTACTCCATGCTGCGTGATACTGCAGATCTGGATTCTCCTGACTCAACTTCCTTGCACGCTGTTCGACTCCATTAAAATCTTTTGCCGGAAAACTGTCTTTGTCATATACACACCAAATCTGTCCCTTTTGAATTCTGTTCTTTCTCACATATCTTTCCGCCATTCCGATTACACGCATCGTTTCTGCCTGGCATGGTTCAATTTCAATCAACACCATATCCCGATAAATTGGATTATCTTCTATATACTTTTTAAATCCTTCAAAGTACAACGGCTCTGTCTGCTGTCCCTCACAGAAGATATAATATCGGAATTCCCTCTTTTCCAGATATTCCTTACGGCGCGCTTTCTTCCACGCTTCCATCCCGGCTTTTTTAGGCATTGACCTTCCCCCAATCTATGATTTTTCTGAGGTACGGATCAGCCCCATACTTCCCTTCCAGGTATTGTTTGTCGAATTTTGCATCTTTCCGTACTGACTCGCCTTTATCATTTTTAAACTCTACCAGAGAATATAATTTAGAATTCTCTTTATTTCCTTTGGCAACAAACCAGATCTCATCCCTCCGGAATACTTCGCTGTTCATCGTAGATAAATCATGAGACGTGAAAATCAACTGCGCCCCATGCCTGTTTATCTTCATGTCATTGAACATCATAATCATGTATCGGAGCAAGACCGGATGTATTTTAGCATCCAGTTCATCAATCACCAGTGTTGTTCCCTCCAGAATACTTTGTGCAATAAAGGGAAGCAGTCCGAATAACTTCTTTGTTCCGCTGGACTCATTGAACAGATTCAATTCTGTTTCATAATCGTCAACAACATGTTTGGTAAATACTTCGATCCGGTCATGCTCCCTCTCTTCCACACGGAAATCCACAATATCCAGATCCATCTCCTGGATCATCTCCAGCATCAGTTTCTTCACATCTTCAGAATTGGAAACTGCCATACGCAATTCCTGGCTCGGGTTTCCATAATTCAGGAAATCAATTCCGTCATCAAACCAATTCAGTACATCCTGCACCACTTCATTCTTGGCATAGGTAATGCCCAGATAGGAAAGCAGTGGCAAAGTCCCGGATAAATCTTCGCTGGTTTTTAACTTAGAAAAAACGCCTTTCAGCATGATTTCATTTCCATCTCTTTCAAAAAGCGCCGATCTGCGACCAGTCTCCAGTTTTACCCGATCCAGTCTTTCATACTTAATTACATCTTTCCTGACAGTCAGCTCGTAGCGGTATTCCGCTGATGCTGTCCTGAAAAATAATTCAAACTCCGTTGGCGCATTCACTGTTTCCGCGGAAAAGGCAAACGGTTCAATCAATACTCGTTTTATCCGAATTGCCGCATTTTCATTATCACTGGTCGCATATAACGGTCTCAGCACCTTAACTACCAAACTGTGCAGCGCCTCCAGCACATTGGATTTTCCCCCGCCATTTGGACCGTAAATAGCGGATACAGGGAGAAACAGTTCTCCGTCTCTGTCCTTGATCACTCTGTCTTCATGCTCTGAAATGGCGGCTGCCTGCATGTCAAACGTCATTTCGTCGCGGATACTTTTAAAATTCTTTACTGTAAACTGGCATAACATTTGTGTTTACCCCCATTTATTTCAGCGTCACATACCATTCCTCTCTTACCTCCTATTATATTCAATATTTCATTTTTGTAAACATTATTTGAGATAAAATCTCATATTCTTCTTTATAATCTACTTTTATGGCGTCTGGAGATAAAATCACAATTTGTCACATGGCCGGGAATTCCCGTACAGCGTATGCTCACACAAAAATGCAGGGGTCACAAAAAATCACACGTTTGTGACAATTTGTGACCCCCGAAGAATGCCGGAAATATGCGGTTTTTAAGGTCTCCTCCGTCCTTGTTCCCATTTTGTGTCACAGAACTGTGATGTGACGGGGACAGCTATATTTAATATAATATTATTGCAAGATACGCATTTTATGTTCATAAAATGCCCTCTTGTTAGGGTATGCCCTAATACCCCTTCCCAGCATAACCTGTTTTTTACACCTTATCCCGCTCTATTTTAACAAATGGACCTCCGCCGCGTCTTCTCCCGGACGCCGCTTTCGTCCGTTTCCTCATATTATAAAGAGTCTGTGTATTCCACCGTCATTCCATAGTTCCTGGCATACGCCTCCATCCGGCTTCCCCGAGGGCAGCGGATCACGCAGCCTTTATTCGTGATCCATTCCCCGATTTCTTCCGGGTCATGACGGGTCTCCAGAACCGCCAGCCGGGTACAGCCGTGGAACGTCCACTTCCCGATCTTTTTCAGGGTATCCGGCAGATACACATACTCCAGGTTCCTGCACTTCCGGTAAGCCCCTTCCCCGATCTCCAGAAGGCCCTCCGGCAGCTCCAGTTCCTCCAGAGCGCATCCGTAGAATGCTTCCGCCCCGATCACTTTCAGCGACAGCGGCAGTTCCGCGTCGTTTAAGCTCCCGCATTTATAAAACGCCCGGCGTCCGATAGACTGCAGCCCTTTCGGAAATAATACTGTCTTTAATGCCTCGCATTCACTGAATGCCAGATTCGGCAGCGCTGTCAGGCTACTGTCCCGGTGAAACCGAACCGCTTCCAGACGTTTATCAGCCATAAAGGCTCCTATTCCCATTTGTGTCAGGCCAGCCGGAAAATCCAGTTCTTTCAAACGGGCGCAGTTGGCAAAACTGTACCGGCTGATCAGTTTTATATTCCAAAACTTGACATCCCGGAGATTTCCGCAGTTGGCAAAAGCCTCCTGGGAAACCTCTGTGACATTTCTGAGATCAGCGCTGCGGATGACGATCTGATTTTTAAACTTTCCCGTTCCAATCTGCGGCTCCTTCACGGTCAGAAAACCCTTGTCCGTTTTTTTTCGCCTTCCCATCTGCTGCCCTGCCTTTTGCTCTGCGCCCGGTGTCCGTCCGGGTTCCGGCCCTTTACTATATGATTCCATTCATTTCTCCCGTCTCTGTCTTTGTTGTTCTGTTTCTGGAAATCAGGGCTCCAGTATCCCGTACTTTTTCTTTATGCGGTCCAGCTTCCGCATCATCGGCTCTCCCAGGATAGCCAGAAATACCGCGGACGCAGTCCCATGTATGATATTCATGGGCAGCCCGCTTAAGTAAGCGGCCAGAAACGCGGTTTCATGAACCGCTCCCATTCCCATAAATACCGTAGAAGTATCCATAAGAAATCCGTAAATCATCAGCGCGGCAAGTCCTCCGTACAGGCAGGTCCAGACGCGGAAATACTTCCATTTTCCTCTCTTTCTCCGGAACAACAGTCCGGCCAGGAAGCCGATGATGCCAAAGGAGAACATCTGCCAGGGCGTCCATGGCCCCTGCCCGTAGAAAAAATTGGAGACAAACCCGGCCAGGGCGCCTGTCAGGAAACCTGCCTCTCCGCCAAGACTGATGCCCGTTATGATGACGATCGCCGCCGTCGGCTTAAACTGCGGCAGCATAAAGAAGGCTGCCCGTCCCGCCACAGCGAGACCCGCCATCACCGCGATGACCACAATCTCCCGGGCCTGGGGCCTCCGGTTTTCAAATACCAGAAAAAACGGCAGCATGGACAGGATAATCACACAGATGGAAATAAAGTAATCGCTCCTGTCATTCAGGAAAAAAATCCCAAACAGGATTACCGCCGGTATCGCCGTCAGTATCAGCACAAAGGCCAGAATGGTGCGCTTCCCGATTCCCCGGTCCGCCGTCCTGGTTCTGGTCTGATAAAACTCTGCCGCGTACTCCTTTCTGGTATCTAGCAACTTCCGCAGGAACGGAACCAGAAGGATTGCCAGCAGCACCTGAAGATACGCGGCCGCTGTCAGTTGGACATGGCTGGAAAGCGTCAACGTCAGGAACGTGTTTTCCCGCCCTTCCAGAATATTCAGCGCCATGTTCGTATCCGTGATCCAGGCAAAGGCCGCCGCTGTCAGGAATACGTTCCAGAGATAATAGAAACGGCCAAACCACACCGCACGCACCTTCAGACGGAAAGCCAGAATAATAAACAGGATTCCCAGGATCACACTAACCGCCATGCCGATCCGCAGAAGAACCGCCGTCTGATCTGCTGCCGCCGTCATACTGTCCGGCGTCCCGTAATTCCAGGCAATTCCCTCTGCCGTCTCCTCCAGCTTCCAAAGCCAGCCCGTATGGGAGTAGGGCGTATAGCGGAGATCCGGCACGGAAACCCACCTGAAACAGAGCATAGACAAAATACTGGCTATCGCGGCCAGCACCGGCACCATGGCCTGAGTATCCATTCCCCTGGCCTGACGGAAATCTTCCGCCTCCTTCCGGACAGGCATATCTTCTCTTTTCCGTCTGGATTTTACCGTTTCCGACATCGTTCAATCACATCCTTCGCAGTCACTACATCCGGACACCATTTCCGCGCCATCCGGTTGGCGGCCGTGGTATAAAAGCTGTTCCCCCGGAAAAATTCCCGGGCAGGCTTGCTTGTAACCACACTTCCATAGAAAAACATGGCGCAGGTGTCCCCGAATTCCGCACAGAATTCAATGTCGTGAGACACCATGAGAATCGTGCGGCCCTCGCCTGTCAGTTTCTTCAGGATACCGGCCAGTTTTTTCTTATAAAATCCGTCCATTCCCTTCGTCGGCTCATCCAGCAGGATTACTTCCGGGTTCAGGAGCAGTACCTTCGCCAGAGCGGCCCTCTGCTGCTCGCCGCCGGACAGGTCGTAGGGATGCGCTTTCAGCAGATGGCGTATCTCCATCTGGTCGATGACGGCTTCCATCCGCTGCCGGTCGCCGTGTTTTCCTGTCATTTCCCAGAGATCTTTTTCCACCGTGTCCTTAACGAACAGACATTGGGGATTCTGCGGGAGGATTCCCAGAAGAGGCCCGTATAATTCCTCTTCTTTATATTGCCTGAGATCCTTTCCTTTGAGAAAAATTTTCCCCCGATATGGTTTCCGAAGCCGTCCGATCAGATTCAGCGTTGTCGTCTTTCCGGTGCCGTTTCCTCCGAGCAGGCAGAACAGTTCACCCTTTTTCACCTGCAGATTCAAATCCCGGACCACATCCGGAAGGTTCTTTTCATAGCGAAACCAGGTATCCCGGACTTCAATCATGTAATTCCCTTCCTTTTTTTCCCTCCCCGCAGGCATACGGACGTCTGCTTCCGGCTCCTTTGAAGCCGCCGGACAGGGTATGTTCTGCAGCCACTCGCGTCCTTCTCTGACTGTTACCGGGCAGTCCCCCGTGCCGCCAAGAGCATCATAGATCCGCATGGGGACCGGCATCGCCTGGAACATGTCGTTCCCGCGAATCTGTTCCGCCAGATTCCTTGGCGGCGCCAGCGCCAGAATCTTTCCGTCCTCCATCACCATCACCCGGTCCGCGTAGGAAAGCACCTCTTCCAGCCGGTGCTCTATGAGCACAATGGAGGTTCCCAGCTCCGCGTTAATCTTGCGGAGGGTGGCAAAAAAATCACCGGCCGCCAGCGGGTCCAGCTGGGATGTCGGTTCATCGAGAACCAGTATATCCGGCTGCATCGCCATAACAGCCGCCAGATTCAGCAGCTGCTTCTGTCCGCCGGACAGTTCCCCGACATTTTTCATAAACCATGTCTGAATACCGAAAAAGCTCGCCATTTCAGCCACCCGGAGACGGATCGTCCCGGTATCATAACCCAGGTTTTCCAGACCGAATGCCAGTTCATGCCAGACTTTGTCCGTGACGATCTGGTTATCCGGGCTCTGCAGCACATAACCGATCCGCGCCCCCTGCTCCCTGACGGAAACCTTTGAGAGCTGCCGGCCATTGAACAGGATTTCTCCTTCCCGTTCTCCAAAAGGCGACATGGCCGTCTTAAAGTGTCTCAGCAGCGTAGATTTTCCGCAGCCGGATTTTCCGCAGATCACCAGAAATTCTCCGTTCTCCACCGTAAAATCCAGATGCAGAAGCGCCGGCTGCTGCTGCCCCGGATATGTAAATGTCAGATTTTTGATCTCAAAGAGCGCCATTTGATGTCCTCCGCAATATTTAAAAGTAAGGGCAGTACGCACAGAAGGCCGTACAGGCTGTACACAAGCACCGCCGCCGGTGTCAGCGCATTCATAATAAACACCGGGAAATACAGAATGTGGATCTTCCGGCTGATGATACCGGCCATCAGAAGCACGAAAACCCCGGCAAGAAATCCCAGCAGTCCCGCGTCCCTCCTGTCAAAGCGATAAATGGAGAAATTTGTCCGGCCCCGCAGCCCATAGGCCCTGGACTTCATAGAATCTGCTGTCTCCACGGAATTTTCCAGCGCCCATGTAGTAGTAACGGAAAGGATTTTCAGGCCATGGGCCGCCCGTGCCCATACTTTTCCGTTGTTGACATTCCTGCCGATGCACTGCTGCGCCTGGGCCACCTTTTTAATCTGCCCGGTAAACCGCGGCACGAACCGGAGACACATGGAAAGCAGCAGGGAAAATGCCGGAATGACCTTTCCGAACAGATACATGAACTTGTCAGAGGTCATGACCGCGTGAAATACGGAAAACCAGGATACCACGCAGGCCAGCATAATACCGGATCCCACGCCGTATAAGATAGATTCCAGGGTGACCGGATTCCCGTCCTTCAGATAGAACAGCATAGTGGCTCCCTCATGGCTGAACAGAGGGTTGATGACCATCATCAGCAGGCAGGCCGGCAGCATCCCGAACAGGAACACTTTTACCGTTTTTCTGCCCTTCAGATAGATAGAATAGGCCAGCGACCCTGCCAGGGACAGCCCCAGCAGCACCGGATGCATGTAAAACATGGCAATCCCGATCACCATGACAAAATAGATAAAATTAATCAGAGGATGATATTCCGCAAATGTATCCACTCTTTTTTCTCCTCTCTCCGGCATGGCTTCAGACCCCGAAACGAGGTCTGAAGCTGCCCTTTCTATTCCTGCCATCCGGAAGTATCACGGCCAAGATCCCGCCCCAGATCGCAGGTATAATGCCATTCGATCACATCTCCCTGCCGGACCTGGTAACGGCTCGCCCCATAATTCGGATACCAGCCGTTCACGCAGTACATCCAGCCGGACCATCTGCCGCAGTCAAATTCATAAAGGTTATTGATTCCTTCCACGTAAGCGCTGTTATACATGGGAGTGAATTCCGCTTCCATATGAATCCGATTGTTCTGCATCTCCCGCAGCAGAACATCATAGACAGACTCCCCCTCGTAAAACACAACGGTAGCAGGTCCGTAAATAATGCCGTCGGAGGGAACCAGGGATTCCTTCCCTTCTGTCAGATCTCCCATGTTGTTCAGGATCGTGGAACATTCCACCAGCAGCGTACAGGTAAGCTGACTGTCCTGATTGACTGCTGTATCCTGCGGCTCCACCGGCTCCGGCATTCCCTCCGGTACCGGGTCCGTGTAGTAATTCTCCTCATTCGCCTGGGCACTCTGCGCAGATCCGTTCTGAGTTCCTCCCTGGGCGCTGCTGCCGGATGTGCCGTCAGATGAGGCCTGAGAACTGCCGCCACTGCCAGCCTGTCCGGTATCAGAGGTTTCCTCATATTTGCTCAGGTCCTCCTCTTCCCCGCCACCGTAATTGGCATCTACATAGGCTTCGTCAATATATTCCTCTTCCTTCTGCGTCTCCCGGGAAGTCCCGGCGCTGCTGCTGTCAATGGTCTCTTCCTGCCCCTGGCTTACCGACGCCGTCTGATCCTCCTGTACGGCTGCGGTCTGGCAGCCGCTGAACACCAGAACCAGTATCAGAAGCAGGGAGACCAGAAAGCTCTTCCGTTTCCTTCTCACTGTTTTTTCCCTCTTTTCCTTCTTATATATAAAACGGCCCCTCCTGCTGCCACACAAGCCGCTGCAATTCCAACGGGCAGCCCCCAGGCGAATCCGGTCTCTGCCGCGCCTGTACCGGTCACAACCGTTTCCGCAGTCTCATCCCAGGGTGTAGGCGTCCCAAACTCTTCTGTTTCCGCGGCAATTACCTGCTGCTCCTCTTCCGTGTCCGGATCATTCAGGGAGCCCGCCAGGGCACGCCTGGCAATAAAATAATCGCCGCCCTCATCCAGGGTAAATGCAATCTCTCCATCTTCTACCGTTACTGTTTTCACATATTCCGCCTGGCGTTCTTCCGGGTCAAACCGGAATAACAACTGGTTTCCGTCCTCCAGGTCTGTTGTCAGACGCACCAGTATGGTGCCGGGGAAGGTTCTCATACCTTCCATACAGAGAACCAGCGGGCTTGCAGCCAGCGCGTGAATATCCTCTGCATGGCTGCAGTCAGCCTTGATCCGCACGGCAAATTCATCCGTATTTTTCACATCCTCGCCGTTCACGGTAACTGTATAGGCAATCGTATCCGTCAGTTCTCCTGACGTCCGCAGATTCCTGCTCCTGTCTCCCTGAATGCTTTCCAGTTCGGCCTGGCTCATGATCCCTTCCGTAGCCGCGTCCGTCACAGTCTGTCCGGATGATCCCGAAGAATTGCCGGCCGAAGCGGCAGTACTCTGGCTTCCGGATGTCTGCCGGTTTCCGGAGGCCGATGCGGTATATCTGCCGGATCCGGCACTCCCTCCGGAGGATTCGGAAGAACCATTTCCCCCAGCTGCCGTTTCCGTCTGGCCGCTGCCGGAAGCAACCGCCTCCACACTTCCATCCGCCGCGTTTCCATCCAGACGTACCACATTTTCAGACAGCCAATATCTTCCTCCCATACGCACCGATATTTCCGCGTGACCTGACGCAATCCGCCCGGAACCGGCGCTCTGGATCGTCAGGCTGTCGGGATTCAGCCAGTACAGCGAATAGGACCCTTCCGCCGCATCCGTGGCAATCCTTACGGCTGCCGTCCCGTTTATACTGCCCTGCTGGTCAAATTCTATCTGCAGAGCTGCCCCGGCCGCGGCGCCTGTATCTGTTGTTATGTGGATACCGGCCGCCACATCGCTGGCCGCCTGCACAGTGTCCCCTTCATAGGTCAGCGTGTAGGCGTGCCCGTCCGATGTCACACCTTCATAAATGAAGGTTTCTCCCGTTGACCGGAGATTCTGAAATACGCGGGCCGGAATGATTCCTTCCCGCAAAGACTGAATGACTTCCGCGGCTTCCAGAAGGCTCTGCCTGTTGGAGAGCATTTCCTGTTCCTCTACTCTGAGCGTACTGTAACGGGCCATTAATGCCTGCACGCCGGCCTCATCGCCCTGATCTATCCGGAGAGGATCAATCTGCTCCCAGATATCCGCGTCCAGTTCATCCACCAGTGCCTGTCTCTTTTCAATTTCTGCCAGGTATTCGTCCAGCAGCGCTTTCAGTCTCTCTTTCTCCGGCCAGTCTCCCAGTTCATCCAGTTTCTGTAGATACTGGTTTACCTGATTCCGGTCTGAAATCCGCACAGGCGTCTGGATCGCTT
>CAMLYL010000081.1 GCA_946491665.1 uncultured Lachnospiraceae bacterium
GGAAACAAGGAATTTAATAATATATCACGAGGTAATACTATACCATAGAATTTCCGGGAAATCAAGTGTTTTTTCCGGGAAAATTGGCCTTCAGGCGCCTGTTTTGAGGGCTTCCGGCTTCTCCGGCTTTTCCACAATCACCAGACCCGGGAAGCATTTCTCAATCCGCTCATCCGGATAATGCTCATCCAGGAAACCATCGGCTGCCGTGTGGATTCCCTCTCCCGTCTGCCGCACCGTGTACCGGTTCAGTGCCAGGGCCGTCACCGCAATATCCGCAGTCATAAGAACAATCAGAATCCAGACTGCCGGGTTTCCGATTTTCCGGGGAATCTTCTCGATCCAGGAGGAAATCCGCGGATAAAGCAGCTTCATCCATACCACTGAGGCAATCCCCCAGAAGAAACAGAACAGAAGATTGATTCTTCCGCCAAGATTGAAGGGAATGTCACTGTAATCCCAGAACACGGTGCCGAATACAATCTCCGTAAACACGCTGCAGATGTATTCGTAAGCGCCGCCCATTACCGTTCCGAAGGCAAAAATGAAACCATCGCTCCGGTTCCGGTACTGATAAAGCATAGCGGTCAAGAGCACGAAGCCGAAGCCCCATACAATACTGAAAGGTCCGTACAGAACGCTGCTGCGGCTCACCAGTCTGCCGGTGGTGGCAAACACGAAAATGGTTTCCGTAATATCTCCCAGAAAGGCCCCCAGGAAAAACAGGCTGGCCAGTTTGTAGAAAGAACAGCCCGGCGCAAATACACCGGAAGCTTCCTCCGCCTCTTTCTTTTTCCGCTCCTGCTCTTTTCTGGCTTTCAGAAGTTCGCCCGCGTTCAGGGACGGATAAGCCCGCTCCATACGCCGCAGCACCAGCCTGGTCAGTCCCTGTCCCATCAGGTCCGCCGTCTTCTGAAGGTTTTCCGATACTCCATAAAGCAGGGACTGCTTCTTCACATGAGATTTTACCTTCAGAATTCCTGTCAGCGTCCCGGCCAGGTCAAGAACAGTCAGAATCACAAGCACCAGAAGAATCACTTCTCCGGCTGTCCCCGGAATCATCCGGAGCACTCTGCGCAGAAACGGATTCACAAAAAGAATGCTCACGACTGCTGCCGCGCCCCAGAACAACAGGTAAGGCAGATTTACATAGCCGCTGAACTGAAACCGCTTTCTAGAGTAATCCCACCATTTTCTATGGAAGATACGCTCCAGCACAACTCCCGTAAACGCCGTCATCAGGAAAGCCAGAATCACACCGCCCAGGAACAGGAAAAACAGATGGCCTTTCAGCTCTGACAGAAAGATGGCGTAAACCACGCCGCCCAGGCCGTAGGCCGGACACAGGGGGCCATACAGGAAGCCCACATCCACAAACTTTTTTTCCCGAACCGCGGCAGCAATTGTCCCGATCACCCAGCCCGCAAAGGAATATACAAAAAAGAACCACAGAAGCTCGTACAGTATCGGATTCATATCTCCTCCTCTTTTGCATTCAATAAGCGTTTGCATTGAATAGAATCGTAAATTTCAAACGCATGATAAATAGATATGAGCGACATTATAGCTGATTCGGGGTAAAATAACAAGCAAGAATGTGTAAAATAACAGTCTGTATAAAAACGTACGAAAATGCCGCGCTGAAAATCAGCACGGCATTTCATTGCAGAGGACACGCGTCCGGCCTGTGCGGAAGTCCGGCCCGGTTTTCCCCCTGTTGCTCACATTTCTTTTTTCAGTTCTTTTTCCACTTCCTCTGCCGAAGGCATTCCGCTCTGAGCTCCCAGTTTTTCTGTCGACAGACTTGCGGCTGTGTTAGCATAAATTAATGCTTCTTTCAGGGACTTTCCCTGCGCCAGCTGTACCGCCAGCGCTCCGTTAAGTGTATCTCCCGCGCCGGTGGTATCCACCACCCTGGCGGGGCGCGCCGGCACCTGAATTACTTCTCCTGTCTTCAGGCAGGCAGACACTCCTCGGGAGCCCTGTGTAATAATCAGCTTTTCCGGATATTGCTTCAAAAGCTCTTCCGTACTCATGCCGTCTCCAAAGATCAGCGCTGCCTCATGCTCATTTGGCGTGATATACGCAGCCTTATCTATCACATCTTCCGGAACCGCAGCCGCAGGAGCCGGATTCAGCACAACCGGTATCTGATTCTTCCAGCAGAAATCCACTGTATACCACACCGTGTCCAGAGGAATTTCATGCTGCATAATTACCATATCAAATTCTCTCAGAATCTCTTTCACCGAATCCACATATTTCCTGTCCACGCAGCCATTCGCTCCAGCCGCTACCACTATCGTATTATCATTTTCTGCGACAGTAATCATGGCAATCCCCGTAGGCACGTCTTTCAGTTCCCGGATATGATCTGTTTTTACGCCAGCCTCCTGAAGATTTTTCAGCAGTTTTTTCCCGTTTTCATCCTGGCCCACACAGCCAAACATTTCCACCTCCGCCCCCAGCTTTGCCATAGCTACCGCCTGATTCGCGCCTTTTCCTCCGGGAACATAATGTACGGTTCCTCCGCTCAGCGTCTCGCCCTTTTTCGGAATCCTGTCAGCTGTTATTGTCATATCCATATTAATGCTGCCTACCACAGCCAGTTTCATAATTTTCCTCTCCTTTTCCCAATACTGAATCCGTTTTTGCCGCAGGCTTTCCTTCCGGAAGAGGCCGGCAGCCTCCCGCCGCCAGCAGGCCGCTGATAAGCGTGTACATACCGGTGATTCCTACCGCCAGGTTGAGCCAGGCCACCACCGCATTCAGCGGCTCAGAAAAAATTCCGAAAGCAGCCGGAAGCATCAGGGTCAGAAATGAAGCCGCGCAGACGTAACACAATATACTTACCGGACTGGCAGTCTTTCTGACCGAAATAATCATGGGGACCATGGAAAGCGCTCCCCAGAAATATGGGATTGCTGCCATCTGCCTGCACACCTCGAATTCCAGAAGCTCAGAAGCCGCATAGGCCAGATCCAGGAATCCGCCTACTCCGCCAAACAGCGTGGCAAAAATCAGATAAATGGTTCCATTTACCGTGTCTCCTTTAAGGAAGAATAAAACAGCTCCTATCAGGTAGGGAATATAACAGGCCAGTTCCACCAATCCCTTAACCAGATACACCGGCCCTGTAAAAAAACCCATATAATCCGCCCAGGTAAGCATAGCCAGCATAGTAAAAATAAAGGTCAGCGCCAGCCCAGGATTTCCTATTTTTTCTCTATCTGACATGAGACCCATTCTTTTTCTCTCCAAGTCTTTCAAGTAAAAGAGCAAAGAATTTTTCTTTACTTCCTTTCAACGCTACACGGGTTTTTACCCGATCATCCGCTTCATAGCCTAAACGTTTATCCGTAATCAGCTCACCATCTGCCGCTCCGCCATTGATATCTACATCACAGCGGCAGCGTACTTCTTTCTCAATTACAGCCGGATCAATCACGCTGGCCACAGCAAGAGCGTCATGGATAGCGTCTGAATACCCGTTTCCGGTTCCCATCTGCTTAAGCGCCTCGATTCTGGTTTCAATCAGCTCCGCCACAAACTGGCACTCCGCGGTCCCCTGTTCTCTCAGAATCCTGGCGTCATCCAGATTCAGCTCCGCGGAATGTGTGGCATTCAGCCCCACAATTCTGCACGGAATACCGCTGTCCAGAATAATCTTGGCAGCTTCGGGATCATGATAGAAGTTTGCTTCCGCACAGGGCGTAATATTCCCCATATTTACCGCTCCGCCCATCAGCACAATCTCTTCAATATGCTCTTTAATTCCGGGTTCCATCCGCAGCGCCATCCCCACATTTGTATATGGTCCCACAGCAATCAGCGTAATTTTTTCTTCTGCATTCAGCAGTGTTTCCACCAAATAAGCGCAGGCATGTGTTTTCTGCGGTTCCATTTCCGAAGGCGGCAGATTCAGCAAAGCCGGGTGGACAGAATATTCCTTTCCATCCTTTTGAATACTGATACCATCCGTTTTAAGCGCCGCGTTGCGCTGCCTGGTCAGGTATCTGACCATAGGCTGAGGGCAGCCTTTGTATACTGGAATTTCTTTTTCCTTTCCCAGCAGTTTCAAAACACGAAGCGTATTCTCCGTACAATTTTCCACGGGCCGGTTCCCCCATGTCACTGTAATTCCCAAAATCTCCAGCTCCTCTGATCTGGCAGCAAGCATAATCGCTACGGCATCATCCGAGCCCGTATCCACATCCAGGATCACCTTTCTGCGTTTCATGCTTTTCCCTCCTTACTTCTTTACATTTAAAGCGCGCTCTTTGCCTTGATTTCTTTTCTGCTCTTTCTCCACATTGCCACCGCAAGTACCGTAATTGTAAAGACATACGGAAGCATCAGCACAAACTGTGATGGAAGTCCGTAAGACTGAAGACGGGAACCTACGGAATCAATAAACCCGAAAAGCAGTGTTCCTGCCCATACCAGAAACGGATTCATTCCTCCGAAATTCATAGCCGCTACCCCCAGGAATCCCCGTCCATTCGTAATATTATCCGCGAACATCTGAGAATAACCAAGAGACAGATGGGCGCCTGCCAAGCCGCCAAGGATACCGGAAATAATCATAACCTGATATTTCAGCGCACGTACTTTGATTCCCGCAGTCTCCGCAGCCATTGGAAGACGGCCCACACAGCGTACACGCAGTCCCCAGACTGTCCGGAATAAAAGAAACCACAAAACTACCACCATAATAATTCCAAAAACTTCCGTTACGCACCAGTTATTAAACACTTCATTCAGCACTGGAATATTATCAAAAGCCGCTATATGAATTCTGGGAATCGCTGCAATATCCGGACTGGTAAAGGTGCCGGATGTTCCCAAAAACTGTTTCAGCCCGAATTTGGTAATGGCCAGTGCGAACATGTTAATTGCGATACCAATAGCTGCTATATGCGCATTATAGCGTATATTTGCCACCGCCATAATCAACGCCATAACAATTCCGCTCAGTACAGCAATGAGAATGGCAATCAGCCAGCTGCCGGTCATGAAGCTGGTCAGTACCGCGACAAATGCCGACGTAAGCATAATTCCTTCTGTACCGATATTGAGGATATCCGCCTGCTGAGTGATAGTAGCGCAGAGAGCCGCAAACAGAATCGGCGTTGCGGAGCGTATGGTTGCATATATCAGAGACAGATTAAATACGTCGCTCATTCTTTCTTACCTCCTTTGCCGGACTTTGCTTTTCTTTTCTTCTTAATTGTAAACAGTGTTTCCATGGTCGCAAATACCACAAAAATTGCCGTGATCGTATCTACAATCGATCTGGGGACACCTGCAAACCGTTCCATAGACAACGCGCCCGCTTTCAGCGCCGCGATAAAAAATGACATAACAGGAACCAGCCGGATATCATTCCAGACAATCATTGAGGAAAGCATTCCATCGTTTGCGATGTTCAGAGAAAAATTATCCAGAAAATATCCATATATACCCAGCACTTCAATAGCCCCGGCAATACCGCCCAGAGCACCGGAGAGCATCATGCCCTGTACAATTACTTTTTTGGAGTTTATCCCCATATAATCCGCATGATAGGGATTCAGGCCCACTGTGGTAAATTTATATCCAATGGTGGAACGGTATATAAGCCAGATAACAGCCGCAACCGCAAGGACCGCTATGAAGATACCCGCATTCGCCTGGCTTGGTTCCATAATATATGGAAGAATCACGCCCTCTTCTACCTGCGGAGTCTGAGGTACGCCGGAGCCGGCGCTGAAGGGTCCGTTGCAGAGATAAGATGTAATATATTTTGCCACATATCCCGCCAGAATGCAGACCGCAATCTCATTTACGCCCCACTTTACTTTCAAAAGAGCCGGAATCGCTGCCCAAAGAGCTCCCACAATTATTGCAGCCAGGAAGCAGATCAGAAGATGCAGCGGAGCAGGAAGTCCCTTGATATAATGGCCGGTCAGCGCGGCAGCCATCGCTCCCAGGTACAGCTCTCCTTCAATTCCCGCGTTGAAACACCCTACCTTTGCCGCCACCGCGAACCCGATTCCAGTCAGAAGAATCGGCACAAATTTCTGAAGTGTCGTCCCCAGATTGACAGAACCGATAAACGCTCCTCTGAAGAGCTGTAAGTAAGCGTCCAGAGGCTGATAGCCAAGAATCAGCATGAACACAAAGCCTACGGCAAGTGAAAGTAGGAGCGTAAGGAGAAGAGTTACGTATCGATTCATTTTCTTTACAGCCATAGTCAGGATACCTCCTTGTCATGATTTTCCGGAGACTCTCCCAGCATCATCATTCCCACATTGTCCGTACCGGCTTCCTCCGAATCCACGATACCCCGGATTTTTCCTTCGTACATTACAATAATTGTATCTGAAAGAGCCAGGACTTCCTCCAAGTCCGCAGAGACCAGAAGAATTCCTTTTCCCTGCCGTTTTACTTCATTTAATATTTTTCTGATAGACTCAATCGCTCCGATATCCACGCCTCTGGAGGGCTGCGAAGCAATCAGCAGTTTCCCATCGGCGTCCACTTCTCTTGCCACTACGATTTTCTGAGCATTTCCTCCCGAAAGACTCTGAGTGATTACCTCCGGTTCCGCCGGGCGGATATCAAATCGTTTGATAAGTTTTTCCGCAAAACCGCGCACCTCTTTTTTCCTTCGCACAATACCCGAGGCATAGGGTTTTGTCTGAAATTTCCAGGCGATCAGATTGTCCTCTATTGAAAGGGATCTGTTCAGTCCTCTGAGATTCCGGTCTTCCGGAATATGAGTCAGACCCGCTTCCCTGGCTTTTCTGGGCGAGTAATTCGTAATGTCTGTTCCATCCAGCAAAATACTGCCCTTTTCCACCCTTCGAAGTCCGGCTATGGCTTCTACCAGTTCACTCTGACCGTTTCCATCCACTCCCGCGATTCCGACAATTTCACCTGCTCTGACCTGGAAGGACACGCCGCGGATTTTAGACAGCTCTTTTTCTCCTGAGGTCCACAAATCCTTTACTTCCAAAATCGGCTTCCCTATTTTCGATTTTGCTTTTTCTATATTCAAGAATACCTCACGCCCTACCATCATTTTGGCAAGCTGCTTTGTGTCGGTATCTTCCTTATTTACTGTTCGAATATATTTTCCCTGCCTCATGACTGTAATACGGTCCGAGATCTCCATTACTTCGTTTAACTTGTGGGAAATAAAGACTATAGATTTTCCGGAATCCCGGAGTCCTTTCAGAATTACAAAAAGCTGTTCACATTCCTGCGGTGTCAGAACCGCCGTAGGTTCATCCAGAATCAGGACCTCCGCTCCCCGGTAAAGCGTCTTGATAATTTCCACTCTCTGCGCCTCTCCCACGGAAATCTGGTTAATCCTTTTATCCGGCTGTATATCCATATGATAGGTATCTATATATTTGCTGATTCTTTTTCTCGACTCATCAAAATCAATCGTCACACCTTTTCTCGGCTCAAAGCCCAGAATAACATTCTCCAGCACAGTCAGCTCATTCACCAGCATGAATTCCTGATGTACCATTCCGATTCCTTCCCCAATCGCAATACCGGGATTCAAATGGGTCATTTCTTTTCCCCTGATTCGAATCGTTCCGCCGTCCGGCTCATACAATCCGTAGAGCATCTTCATCATGGTAGATTTTCCTGCCCCGTTTTCTCCGATCAAAGAGTGAATTTCTCCCTTCTTCAGATTAAACTGTCCGCCGTCTACCGCATGTACTGCCGGAAAGCTTTTGTCTATATCTGTCATTTCTACGATATATTCTTCTGCTGCCATTTTGCACCTCACTTTATTTACAGACGGCCCATAAAAATTTATGGGCCGTCTGCGGACTTACGAAAAAGCTGCGGCTTTCTTCTTTTTACTGGTTCGCGGGATCTCCGTATCCCTCGTAATAATCCACAACAATTTCTCCGTTGATAATCTGTTCTCTCAGCTCCGCGACCTTATCTACAATTTCCTGCGGGAACTGGTCACCGAGAGCTTCCTTGATTACAGAGAAATCTGTCACATCTACGCCCTCATTTGCCAGGTTAAAGTAGGTGGAAGTACCGCCTTCAAAGGTGCCGTTTACTACAGATTCAATAATCTGATAGGTACAATTATCTACCTTTTTCTGCATGGAAGTAATAATATGCCCCGGATACAGGCTGTCCTGATTTGTGTCAACTCCGATTGCGTATACGCCCAGCTCTGACGCCGCTTCCATCGCGCCGATTCCTGTAATATTCGCCACATTGGCTATTACGTCTGCTCCCTGGTTAATCTGCGCTGTGGCAAGCTCTTTTCCTTTCAGAGCGTCGGTGAAGTTGCCGGCAAAAGACTGAAGGATCTGGATGTCAGGATCAATATATTTGGCGCCCTGCTCAAAGCCCACAAAGTAATCATGCAGTACAGGGATATCCATTCCTCCTACCCATCCAATAATCTTTTCCTCATTTACGCCTTCAATCTCTGTATGTGTTGTAAACATAGCCGCCGCGGCTCCGGTCAGGAAGGAGCCCTCATTCTGCGCGAACAGAGTGGATACCACATTATCTCCTGCGTCACTGACACCATCAATCAGCGCAAATTTGGTATCCGGATAATCCGGGCAGTGTTTTTCCATGATATCCTGGAACTGTGTTGATACACCGATCACCAGATCATATCCCGCGTCCGCCATCGCCACAAAGTTTGCTTCCCAGTCAGCTGCTTCACCGGATTCCAGCTCCTGCACCTCGATTCCAAAATCTTCTTTTGCTCTCATAGCTCCGTCATGAGCCAGGTCGTTGAAGGATTTGTCCCCCAGAAAACCAGAATACACCAGCGCTACCTTAATCGGATCACCGGAAGTTTCCGCGTCCGCTGCAGTCTCTGTATCCGCGGATGTCTCTGTTTCAGTTCCCGTTGATGTGCCCCCGCCGCATCCGGCAAGACCTATTACCATAACACACCCCATTAAAACCGCCAATAACCTTTTTTTCATACCCACTTTATACCTCCTCTGTTTTATTTTATATTGCGTCATAAAGCTTCAGATTATCTTCTACGATATCCCAGAACTTATCTACATCCAGTTTAACAGCTACTTTACTGTTCTTTGGAACATCCGTCCGCAAGTTGAAATAATCGCAGTTTGTCCGTCCGTGGCTCGGACCTCCGGTAATATCAATCTCTGTATACATTTCTTTTGTCTCAATACAGGATGGGTCGATCAGATACGCGATAGTAGTCGGATCATGAAGAGGACCGCCTGCCCATCCAAATACCCGCTTTTGTGTCATGCAGAAGAAATGCATCAGATCCACAAACAGCTTTCCTGCTGTTGTCTTAACCTTGGACATTCTCTCTACTACCTCCGGATAGCAGAGCGCCTGCCTGGTAAGATCCAGGCCCATCATCACTACAGGACGCCCGCAGGTGAACACCGCATATGCCGCTTCCGCGTCCGCGTAAATGTTGAATTCCGCGGCAGGAGTTACATTTCCATGCTGATATGCTCCGCCCATCAAAACAATCTCCTCAATTTTTTCGAGAATTTTCGGCTCTTTTTTTATCGCCATGGCAATATTGCTCAAGGGGCCGGTGGGAACCAGGGTCACAGGAGTATCGGAGGCCATAACCGTCTCGACGATAAAATCTACCGCATGTCTGGGATCCAGTTCTTTCGTTAAAGGAGCAAATACCGGGCCATCCAGTCCGGAATCACCATGAACACGTTCCTCCACAGGCGGTGACATTCTTACAATGCCTTCGCCCAGACCCTTGCATACCGGAACATCGATATTCAGATACTGGCAGATGTTTAACGCGTTTCTAGTAACCTTTTCCAGCGTCTGATTTCCTCTTACCGTTGTGATTCCGAGAAGCTCCAGCTTCGGGTTGCGGGCTGCCAGCATGATGGCTACAGCGTCATCATGTCCCGGATCGCAGTCAATAATAATCTTTCTTCTCTGATCGCTCATGATTGCTAATATCCTTTCGTTGTACCTTTAAATTTTTCATCCTTTTATCAGTCATCGGCCGCTGATGATAAAACGATTTATTTCTGTGATTCCAGTATAGGGTTTGATAAAACGTTTTGTCAATATATTTTTATTCCCGATTGTGCATTTTGGCTTTTTACACAATTTTATATTTAATATTTTGTGCACTTTTCCGGGTTTTATCTTCATCTTTACTTTGCCCGGCATTCTGTGATAAGCTTTTGATAAATTATTTATCTGCATGTTGCGGGGAGAAAGGGAATTATATCATGAAAACCACTATCAAAGATATCGCACAGGCTACGGGACTGTCTCCTGCCACTGTATCGCTTGTACTAAATAATCGTCCCTCCAGAATATCAAACGCCACCAGGGAACGTGTTCTTGCCGCGGCCGCGGAGCTTGGTTACCGCTCTAACTCCGCAGCCGTCAGCCTGCGCACCGGGCGCAGCTACAGCCTGGGACTTATCGTTCCGGATATCCGGAATGATTATTACGCCACTTATGCCAAAGGAATGGAAAACGCCTGTCAGGAAATGGGATGGAGCCTGATCCTCTGCTCCACAAACGGCACTCCCGAGCGGGAACGGCAGTATATCGAGACTCTGCAGGCGAAGTCCATCGACGGAATCGCGGTTGTCACCACACCGCCCCTTACAGGAACACAAAGCTTTGAGGCAAACCGTGATTTGATTCTGCGCATGCAGATTCCTCTGGTCCAGATGGATCTGACCGGCTACAGAGAGCCCATAAACGCCGTCGTCTGCGATCACGAGAAAGGCGGTTACATGGCAGCCCGTCATCTCATTTCCCTCGGCCACCGGAAAATTGCCTTCATTACAGGGCCCAACTCCCTGGAGGGCTCTTCCAGCCGCCTGAAAGGCTGCATGCGGGCTTTTCATGACTATGGCCTGCCCTGGGATGATAAAATGCTTTATGAAGGTGATTATACCTATGCCGCCGGCTTGGACGGCATCGACTATTTAAGCGACCGGGATTTTACAGCCGTCTTTGCGTTTAATGACCTGATGGCTTACGGAGTATATAACGGTCTGGCAAAATACAGTCTTTCTGTTCCAGAGGATGTCTCTGTCGTTGGATATGATGATCATTTCTTTTCCAGCATTATCAGCGTCCCTCTTACTACCATCCGCCAGCCCATCTACGAGATGGGAAAGGAAGCGGCACGGATTCTGATCTATAAGACAGAACACCCGGATACAAAGCCTGTGATTACCTGGTTTGATTTGAAATTAATTGTCCGGAAAAGCACCCGGAAAATTTGCTAAACATTTTATCATCCAGTCTTTGCTTTTTTGCATAGATTAAACGTTTTATCTTGATCTTCATCTGTCTTTATTATATAATTCCATCAGATATGCAGCAGTACGGCCGGACTTCTTCATATTTATTTTTATCACAATCCTGTCTGAAAGGAGACTTTGACCTATGACTCTTCTGAAATGCTGCTGCATTTTTCTGATGATTATCCTGCTGATCCGTTTCCGTGTTCCGCTGTGGGCATCTGTTCTGGCCGCCTCCGCGGCCGCCGCCCTCCTGTTTCAGCTTCCGTTCCCTCTGTTTATTTCCAGAGTCTGGGGGACACTTTCCGGCAGGAGCTGCCTGGAGCTTCTGCTGATAACCTACGGCCTGATTCTGCTTCAGCAGCTTATGGAAGAAAAGCAGATGCTCGCAGCAGCCGAAAAAAGCTTAAGCGGCCTGTTTCATGACCCCAGGCGGGGCAGCGTGGCTTCCGCTATCGTCAGCGGCCTTCTCCCCTCTCCCGCTGCCGTACTGATGGCCGGTTCCATGCTGAAAAAAAGGTACGCCGGCCTGCTTCCTGATGACACCACCGCCTTTGCCACCACCTATTTCCGCCATATTCCCGAAGCACTGCTGCCCGTCTATACGAACGTTATTCTTATCTGCGCAGTAACAGGAACACCGGAATGGAAATTTTTACTGCTTATGCTGCCCTACACCATTCTGAACGTCCTTGTTCCCTATTTTATCTATCTGCATCCTTTAAAATTTTCAGGTATTCCCGGCAAGGCCGACAGCAGCGGGAATTTCCGGGAACTGCTGGCCTGTGTCCTCCGCAGTCTCTGGCCTGTTCTTCTGATCATCCTTCTGATTCTGTGTTTCCGGATCAACACCGCCGTTTCTGTTTACCTGACACTGGCTCTTTTTCTGATTCAGCAGAAATTCACTTCCCGGCAGCTCCTGCGTTTTCTGAAATCCGCCTGGAACTGGAATATGATGCTGATGGTCGCTGCCATTCTTATCTTTACGGATATTCTGGGATTTGCGCAGGTTCCTGACGCTCTGCTTCTGGCAGTCTCTGCTGTTCCGGTCCCTCTTTTTCTTATTTATGGTTTTGTCATGTTTGCCGGCTCCATAGTAAGTAATTTTACGGCCATGATTCCTGCGGTATTTCCTTTGATCTTATCCGGCACTGCTTCCTCAGGAGCACTCATCATCTATCTGGCCAGTCTCGGTCATCTGGCCAGCCAGCTCTGCCCTACACATATCTGCATTTCCCTGTGCGCAGAACAGTTTCACATTTCCATCAACGATATTTTCCGGCGCACTATACCGGTCACAGCCGTGATGCTGGCAGCCGCCACCGCGATTTACCTGATTACGAAGACATTCCCCATTTGACCCGTATTCGAAATGTTTGAAGAAATATTTTCCTCATCATTCTGGAAGAAAATGAAGAGGAGGTTCCATCTTCCTCTCGCTTTTTAACCTGTTTTATGCTAGAATACTCTCGATATTACAACAGAAATGGAAGTGGAAAGAATGTTTCGTCTCTGGGCCAGGGAATTTAAAGATAACCGCATGCTGCGGGATACAGTCATCTGTGATGACACGGAAGACACAAGAACACACAAGGTTTTTCACGCGCTGGATCAGATCTGCCATGAATTTGACTTAAGCCTGCCGGTCTGGCTGGATTCGAATATCCGGGACTTTAAACGGCACGCAAAGGTCCGCTTCTATCAGGACAGCTTTATTGATCAGATTGACTTTGACTATCTGGAACTGCAGGTGATTGAGGAGGATTGAAACCGGAGAAGCTATACCGGATTTAGCAATTTTATTCATGAAGAAAGGGCGCCGCTTTATCATTTAATTTAATGATTCTGCGGCACCCTCTGCTTAATCATAAACTTTTTTCAATTCTTATTCCCACTCATATCTAGGCCGAGCACTCCAAGGAATCATCTGCTCCTTCATGAGCCGTCCTTGAACAATATAATCTCTGACATTCTGCGAAGCCGCAAAACTCTTTATTTCGTTTAAACTTTTGTAACCTTCGGCATTCACAAAAATCTTGTACTCCTCCGAGTTAATCAGGAATTCTCCAGCCATTCTGTCCGCCTTCGCTTCCATATCCCCAGACACAGAATCAAAATCAATAAACTCATGTTTTGTATCCCCATTGAGTATATGCGCAATCTCATGAAACAGAGTAAACCAGAAAATGTCTGCAAATTTCTGCCTTAAAGTCATGCAAAGAATTAATGTACCTTCTTCTGTTTTCTTAATGAATCCCTGTACGGGAGCGCCTGTAAAATTAGGTACAATTCTGAACGCAATACCACAATCAGAAAATATTTCTGATAGTCTTTTTTGAATCTGATTCGCCCGCATAAACATTACTTTTTTGATCTCCGGGATGCTTAAGCGAAGCTTTTCAACATCAATCTCATCTGCTATTTCGATATTTTTTGTAAGTAATTCACACATTCTTTGCCAAGCAAAGAGAACATAAGGATCAACGCTTGCATTTTTACTCTGAGCGCGATATGCTGCAGCATATGACATCTTTGGAGTATCAAGCAAATTACTTATACCAAATATCATCCTATAATCGAGTACCATTGCCGCCGGATTTGCTTCTCCATCGATCCAGCCAAAAGAAGTCCACACATCTGTTACTTCTTTCAGATTCTTGAGAACATTTAGTTCTTCTTCTGTAATATTGTTTAATTCCTCAAATTCAAGAAGTTCACGATCGTAATTTGCCTGAAGATTCATCCAAAAAGATGTTTCTATACCCAAAGCATATTCTAGTTTCCTGGCAAATGCAGCTGAAATATTTTTTTGGCCATGAATAACAGTGCTAATGTGCTTTTCAGACATTCCTGTTCTGACAGCCAGCTCCCTCTGCGTCATACCTCTGTCTTCAATTACTTCTGCTAATGTCTCTCCCGGATGAATAATATAATCACGGGATAATCCAACTGATCTTTTTTCCTTTGCCATGATAATCAATCACCCCTTCGATAATTAGTGTATCACAACTTTTCAAACTTTCTGCGCTTAAATCTTTTGTCTTGGGTTTTACAATTAAGCGGTAGTTTGCAGAAACTCTTAATGAATATGAACCTTTATGGTCTCCTTCCAAGGATTCCATCTTTCCTATTCCAGATTGCTGAAGGGCTGAAAACGAAGAAAACGCCACAATTTGATTATATCGTTTCTTAACGGCCCTTGTTAATTCCGCGCCAATCTCTTTTTTCATCAAATTTTTAGAATTGCAAACATCATTTAAATCGTCAAACAACTTTTCGACCCCAGCGTCTTCATATTCGATGTACAGAACAGGATCACCCCTCAAAAAATCTTACCTTTTAGGTAAGTTTATTATAGCGCATTTATGATGAATGTCAACAGTTTTACTCCCCAGGCGGCGCTTCTGCATAAAACAGGAAAAGCTGAAACTTCCTTTATTTCCGGGATTTTTCAGCTTTTTCGTTTTTTCACTTTTTACATTTTTACCGGGTTTAATTCGGACATAGAGAGAAGATTCGCTAATCTCGCCATATCAAAGCCTAAACCAGATTCTCCGGATTCAGGCAGTCCAGCTCCGGCAGCACAAAGCGGCCATTCTTCCGGATCA
>CAMLYL010000082.1 GCA_946491665.1 uncultured Lachnospiraceae bacterium
CGCCACGATGCGGACGACGGTTCTACGATCGGTGGAATCGCCTATCTGGACGGATGTCCCGTAACGGTGATCGGACAGCAGAAGGGACGTACTACCAAGGAAAATATTATCCGTAATTTCGGTATGCCTTCTCCGGAAGGTTATCGGAAAGCGCTTCGGCTGATGAAGCAGGCGGAGAAGTTCCATCGTCCGATTATCAATTTTATTGATACGCCGGGCGCTTTTCCCGGAATGGAGGCAGAGGAACACGGACAGGGCGAAGCCATTGCCCGCAATCTGTATGAGATGTCAGCCCTGAAGACACCGGTGCTCAGCATAGTGATTGGTGAGGGCGGCAGCGGCGGCGCGCTGGCGCTGGCAGTTGCCAATGAGGTCTGGATGATGGAAAACGCCACTTATACAATTCTTTCTCCGGAAGGATTTGCGTCTATTCTCTGGAAAGACGGAAAGAGAGCCAGCGAGGCAGCCGGAATTATGAAGGTTACGGCAGATGAATTAAAGGAGCTGGGGATTATTGACAAAGTGGTTCCGGAAAAGACTCCTGCCTGCAGCGAGAACCGTCTGGAACTCTGCAGAATCATGAGAAAGATGATTCGGAATTTCATCTATGACAATCTGGAGAGAGATCCGGAAGAACTGGTGAAAGAGAGATATGACCGTTTCCGGGCATTCTGAAATACACATACAGAAAACCATTGTTTTGCAGGAAATCTGATTCCGCAGGACAATGGTTTTTTTGTATGAGAATTTTACTTGTATTTAAAAAGAGAAAACGGTATAGTTATAGTCATGCAGAAAATAGAACGGGAGATTTTATGAAGACTGAATATCGGTGTATCAATGGATTTATTCTGAAAATCATTGCCATTCTGACCATGCTGGTGGATCATACAGGAGCGATTTTGTTTCCGGAACAGATGATCTTCCGGAATATCGGCCGTATTGCCTTTCCGATTTTTGTGTTTCTGATTGTGGAAGGGTTTTATCATACCCGCAATATCCGGAAATATGAGATACGGATGCTGATTTTTGCGCTGATTTCCGAAATTCCCTTTGATCTGGCTTTTAGCAGTCAGATTCTGGAATTCACCTATCAAAATGTGTTTTTCACTCTTTTTCTGGGGCTGGTCATGCTGGATGTGATCCGAACCATTCAGAAGAAAATGCCTGCTGCGGGAACGGCCGCAGAGATTCTGATTCTCATTTTGTTTATGGCTGCGGCGTATTTCCTGAAAACAGATTATGACGCAGGCGGAATTCTGCTGATTTACGCATTTTATAAGCTGCGCGGACGGCCGCTGTGGCAGACCGCAGTTTTGCTGGCAGTCTCTTATGTGTTTTTCGGATTAGTGGAGTGCCCGTCTGTGATCGCCATGGTTCCGATTTTCCTGTATAATGGGAAAAGAGGTTTTGGAAAAGACGGCGTATACAGCGGAGGGCGAAACGGCGTCGGCGCTGCAGCCGTGAAATATGCATTTTATCTGTTTTATCCGGTACATCTCCTGATCCTGTATGGAATCCGTGTGATGCAGATGTCCGGATAGATGAAAAGGGCGGAGGGATCAGTTTGAATTTCTGGAAACATTTAAAGACGATCAATCATCATAAAATGCTGGTTATGAAGGGCTGTTTTAAAGTCGGACTGTACAAACAGGGGCTGCTTCATGATCTGTCTAAATATATGCCGTCAGAATTTCTGGTGGGCGTAAAATATTACCGTGGGGATATGAGTCCCAATAATCTGGAGCGGAAGGAAAAGGGCTATTCTTCCGCCTGGCTGCATCATAAGGGACGGAATAAGCATCATCTGGAATACTGGATTGACTACGGTGTGGGAGACGGGGAGTCACCCATGGTGGGAATGCGTATGCCGGATAAATATGTGGTAGAGATGTTTATTGACCGTATGTCCGCGTCAAAAAATTATCAGAAGGAGAAGTATACGGACCGCAGCGCCCTGGAATACTATGAGAAGGGAAAGGCTCATCATATCCTGCATCCGGAGGTGAGAGAGCTTCTGGAACGTCTGCTCCATATGCTGGCGGACGAGGGCGAAGAAGTCACGATGGATTATATCCGCCGGGAAGTGCTTCACAATAAAAAACAGGAGAGGCAGAGACTGTTTTCTGTTCACGGTAAATGAAGGCGGATATTTGACGAATGCCAAAGAGAATGATAGAATACAGATAGTTTTGGGCCCGGGAGAGGGCGATATGGAGGAAAGATATGATAAACGGAAAAAAAGTATTATTCAGCGGAATGCAGGCCACGGGAAATCTGACCCTGGGAAATTATCTGGGAGCTCTGAAAAACTGGGTTGCCTTAAGTGATGAGTATGAATGTTTTTACAGCGTTGTGGATATGCACTCCATCACCATCCGGCAGGATCCGGCTGAGCTGCGCAGACGGGCACGGGCGCTGCTGACTCTGTATATTGCGGCAGGACTTGATCCGAAGAAGAACTGTATTTATTATCAGTCTCATGTTTCCGGACATGCAGAACTGACATGGATTTTAAACTGTTTTACTTACATGGGTGAGCTGAACCGCATGACCCAGTTCAAGGATAAGGCGGCAAAGCATGCGGACAATATTAATGCGGGACTGTTTACATATCCGGTACTCATGGCTGCGGATATTCTGCTTTACCAGACGGATCTGGTGCCGGTTGGCATTGATCAGATGCAGCATCTGGAGCTGACCAGGGATATCGCTCAGCGTTTCAACGCGATTTACGGCGATGTATTTGCAATTCCGGAAGCATATATTGGAAAAGTGGGAGCGAAGATCAACAGTCTCCAGAATCCGGAAAAGAAGATGTCAAAATCGGATGAAAATGCCAATGCCAGCATTTATCTGATGGACGATCCGGATACAATCATGCGTAAATTCAAACGTGCCGTTACAGATTCTGAAGCATGTATCTGTTACAGGGATGAACAGCCGGGAATCAAGAACCTGCTGAACATATACTGCGCATGTACCGGCAAGACGCCAGAAGAGGCTGTAGCCGAGTTTTCCGGCAAGGGCTATGGAGAACTCAAAACCGGTGTCGGCGAGGCTGTTGTGGCGGTTTTAAAGCCTCTCCAGGCGGAGGTAGAGCGGCTCTCGAAAGATAAAGCCTATATTGATTCCATTATCAAGGAAAATGCCGAGAAAGCAAACTATTATGCCATGAAGACTCTGCGGAAGGTGCAGAAGAAGGTGGGATTCCCGGAGCGGATCCGATAGACACAATAAAATAAAAAAGTAGGAAAGGCACAGCCTTCGTGTTCTCTTCATAAAATGATAAGAAAGAACACGAAGGGGTGCTTTTTTGCAGAAATCATTTCTTTCACCACTGGATGCGGCAGAGGAAGCGGACTATCTTGAACGGCTGAGCCGGGGGGATTTGCAGGCGCGGGAAGTGTTAATTGAGCGCAATATGCGCCTGGTTGCGCACATCGCAAAAAAGTACCTGAGTCCGGAAGAAGACATGGAGGATCTGATCTCCATCGGAACTATCGGCCTGATCAAGGCGGTTTCAACCTTCCGCCCGGAACGCTCAATACGTCTGGGCACGTATGCCGCCAGGTGTATTGAAAATGAACTTCTGATGTATTTCAGAACTAAGAAGAAGTCAAACAGGGATGTGTCTCTCTACGAGCCTATTGGCACCGATAAAGAGGGAAATCAGATTATGCTGGTGGATATCGTGGAGAGTTCCGAAGGGGAGCTGTGGGACCGCGTAATTTTAAAAAAGGATGTGGGGCAGCTCTACGCCCTGATTCCACGTGTGCTGAATGAACGGGAGCAGTTTATTATCTGCAGACGTTATGGACTTTATAATACGAAACCCGGTACACAGAGGGAGATTGCCCAGCGGCTTGGGATTTCCCGTTCCTATGTATCGAGGATTGAGAAAAAGGCACTGTCCAAATTAAAGCGTGCATTTCTGGAAAATTAATGCTATAATGATCAAATCTCAAATCTTTTTATCGAAGTATCTTTGAAATACCGAAGAAAATTTATGTACAGTGTGATTACAACGGCGATGAATTACGGTATCAATGCCATCCCCGTTCACGTTGAGGCAGATATCAGTGAAGGTCTGCCCTGTTTTGATATGGTTGGATTTTTGTCCTATGAGGTAAAGGAGGCAAAAGACCGGGTGCGGACGGCGTTGAAAAACGCCGGTTTTCCCATCCCGGCAAAGCATATTACCGTGAATCTGACTCCGGCCGGACTGCGAAAATCCGGCAGCGGAATGGATTTCCCGGTGGCGGCGGCCATTTTATCCGCATTTGGAATTGTGGCGGAAGGAATTCTGCGGGATTATGTGCTGATGGGAGAGATCAGTCTCAACGGAAAGCTTTTGCCGGTAAATGGAGTGCTCTCTGCTGCTGTTATGGCGAAAAAGGAGGGATTTGCGGGGATCATTGTTCCCAGAAAGAATGCCAGGGAAGCTGCCATTCTTTCGGATATCCGTGTGGTTGCGGTCTCGGATTTAAAAGAGTTTATTACGCTTTGTCAGCAGGAATTTGACGGAAACTGTTTTTATGAAAATACAGATGAAGTGTGGGAGACGGCTTATACGGCAGATTTTTCTGAGTTATATGGTCAGGAAATTGTGCGGCGGGCATGTGAAATTGCGGCTGCCGGGATGCACAATCTGCTGATGATCGGACCGCCCGGTTCCGGAAAAACCATGGCGGCGAAACGGATTCCGACAATCCTGCCGGAACTTAACAGGGAGGAAAAGCTGGAGTTATCCCAGATTTACAGTCTTTGCGGACTTCTGGACGAAAAAAGAATTGTCCGAAGCGAACGTCCTTTCCGCAGCCCTCACCATACCGCGACGCCCCAGGCTGTGGCCGGAGGCGGCCGTTTTCCGAAACCGGGAGAAATCAGCCTGGCTCACAAAGGTGTGCTTTTTTTTGATGAATTGCCGGAATTTTCGCCCCGCACGCTGGAGGTTTTGCGGGAGCCTCTGGAGGAGCGGCGGATTCATATTTCCCGTCTGGATGCGAATATTACATATCCGGCAGATTTTATTCTGGTAGCGGCTATGAATCCCTGTCCCTGTGGCTATTATCCGGACAGGAACCGCTGCAGCTGCTCTGCTGCGGCAATTCATAATTATATCAATCGTGTGTCCCAGGCGCTGCTGGATCGGATAGACTTGTGTGTAGAGACCAGTGAGCTGTCTTTTTCAGAAATAGAAAAAGGCAAAGCGGCAGAATCGTCAGCGGAAATCCGGCGGCGGGTAGAACGGGTACACCGACTGCAGAAGAATCGGTACGAAGCTTTTGATTTTTCTTTTAACAGTCAGATCCCAGGCTCCGGTCTGGAAACCTGGTGCCGTCTGGATGATGACTGCCGGGAGGAGATGCGGATAAGGTATGAGGATTATCAGCTCAGCGCGCGTACATATCATAAGGTGCTGAAGGTAGCCCGGACTATTGCAGATCTGGACGGGCAGGAGAATATCCGCCGGGAACATCTGGAGGAGGCTTTCTGTTTCCGGAGCCCCAGCAAAAAGTACTGGAGGAGAGACGGATGATTTACGAATATTGGCTGGCGTCTCTGTATAGAATAGACTGTGGAAAAAGGAGACAGGCCGTTGAACTTGCGGGGAGTGCTGAAAAACTATTTTGCATGGAGGAGAAAGAACTCAGAGAACTTCATTTTTTTACAGAGGATGAGACAGTACAGATTCTGCAGAGCAGACAGAAGTTCGATCCGGAAGCGGAGTACTGCAGACTGGTGGAACAGGGAATCAGTTTTCTGCCTGTTACAGATGAGCGTTATCCTGAAAAATTGCGTCAGATATACGATCCGCCTTTTGCCCTGTATTATAAAGGGCATCTTCCGGAGGAGAGAAGGAAAAGCGCGGCTATTGTGGGCGCCAGAAAATGTTCGGAGTATGGACGCAGCATTGCGAAAAAACTGGGTGAGGTACTTGCGGCTCACGACGTACAGGTAATCAGCGGCATGGCAGCGGGAATTGACTGTGCAGGACATGCAGGCGCTCTGACCGGGAAAGGCGCGACATTTGCTGTGCTGGGCTGCGGATGTGATATTTGTTATCCCAGGTCAGCAACCAATATTTACAGAAATATTCCGGAGCAAGGCGGCGGAATTTTGTCGGAGCTGGCTCCGGGGGTGATGCCGATGCCTCATTTCTTTCCCATGAGGAACCGGATTATCAGTGCGCTTTCCGACATCGTAATAGTTGTTGAGGCGAGAGAGCGGAGCGGATCGCTGATCACGGCGGACTGTGCGCTGGAGCAGGGAAAAGATATATACGCGGTGCCAGGACGCTTTATGGAACCTCTGAGTATGGGCTGTAACCGGCTGATTGAGCAGGGAGCGGGCATCCTTTACAACATTGAAACTTTTCTGAAAAATACAGGGATTGCCAAGGAAAAAGAAAAAGAAGTAAAAAAATTTGAAAAATTGACTCTTGAAAAAGAAGAAATGATGGTGTACACTTGTCTGGATTTACATCCGAAATTTTTGAATTTGATTATAGAGGAAACGGGTCTGAATCTGCTGACAGTCCTTCATGCACTGGAACTGCTGAGGAAGAAACATCTGGTTCAGGAAACGTTTCAGAATTATTTTTGCAGAATGTTGTAAAGAGGTAGCCCTCAGGAGGATACCTCTATGGGCAGAAACATGCCCGGGAAAGAGGGAATCCTCCAAAGGATACCTCTATGGGCAGAAACATGCCCGGGAAAGAGGGAAATTTGTATGGCGAAAAATCTGGTGATTGTGGAGTCTCCCGCGAAGGTGAAGACCATAAAGAAGTTTCTGGGAAAAAATTATGAGGTGACCGCTTCCAACGGCCATGTCCGTGATCTTCCCAAAAGCACACTTGGGATTGATGTAGAGCATGATTATGAACCCAAGTATATTACAATTCGGGGTAAGGGCGATATTCTTGCCAATCTGCGCAAGGAAGTGAAAAAAGCGGATAAGGTTTACCTGGCTACAGACCCGGACCGGGAGGGCGAAGCAATTTCCTGGCATTTATCGAAAGCTCTGAAGCTGGATGATAAAAGCACAAAGCGCATTACCTTTAATGAGATTACGAAAAGCGCGGTAAAGGAATCCCTGAAGCATCCCCGGGATATTGACATGAATCTCGTAGATGCCCAGCAGACCAGGAGGATTCTGGATCGTATGGTGGGATACCGGATCAGTCCTCTTCTCTGGGCGAAGGTGAAGCGGGGATTGAGCGCCGGCCGTGTGCAGTCTGTGGCTCTTCGAATTATCTGCGACCGGGAGGAAGAAATCAATGCCTTTATTCCGGAGGAATACTGGACGATTGACGCACATCTTCAGGTTAAGGGTGAAAAGAAACCGATTACGGCGCAGTTTTACGGCGACACAAAAGGAAAGATTCAGATTCACAATGAACGGGAACTGAATGAAATTCTGGAAGCTTTAAAACAGGCGGAGTACCAGGTTCTGGAGGTAAAAAAAGGGGAGCGTGTAAAGAAATCTCCGCTGCCTTTCTCTACCAGTACTCTGCAGCAGGAGGCCAGCCGTCATCTGAATTTTTCAACGCAGAAGACAATGCGGATCGCCCAGCAGCTCTACGAAGGTATTGATATTAAGGGGAACGGCACGGTAGGTCTGATTACATACCTGCGTACCGATTCCACCCGCGTTTCTGCAGAGGCGGAGCAGTCGGCTTCCGCATATATTTCCGAACATTACGGAGAGGGCTATGTGGCGGAGAAGATTCATTCAGGAAACGGGGGCGGACACATTCAGGATGCCCACGAGGCAATCCGTCCTACAGATATCAGCCGTTCTCCGGTGATGGTGAAGGAGTCATTGAGCAGGGATCAGTTCCGGCTGTATCAGCTGATCTGGAACCGGTTTACAGCCAGCCGTATGAAACCGGCAGTGTATGAGACTACATCCGTGGTAATCGGCGCAGGAGAGTATCGTTTTCATCTGTCTGCTTCCAGTCTGAAATTTGACGGATCTCTGTCTGTATATGCACTGGACGAGAAAAAGGCGGACCGTTCCGTTCTGACCAGGAATCTGGAAAAGGATATGGTGCTTGCCTTAAAGGAAATTGAACCGAAACAGCATTTTACTCAGCCGGCGCCCCATTTTACAGAGGCGTCTCTTGTAAAGGCTCTGGAAGAACTGGGAATCGGCCGTCCAAGCACATATGCGCCCACAATCACGACATTGCTTGCCAGAAGGTATGTAATCAAGGAAAATAAAAATCTGTATGTGTCGGAGCTTGGGGAAGTGGTCAACCGCATTATGAAGGATGAGTTCCCCAGTATTGTGGATGAACAGTTTACCGCCAATATGGAATCCCTGCTGGATAAGGTGGAAGAAGGAAAGGTTGACTGGAAAGAGGTTGTCCGGAATTTCTATCCCGATCTGGACGAAGCGGTGAAAGCTGCGGAGCAGAAGCTGGATAAGGTGGAGATCGCGGATGAGGTTACGGATGAGATCTGCGAAATGTGCGGCCGGAATATGGTCATTAAATACGGTCCTCACGGACGTTTTCTTGCATGTCCCGGTTTTCCGGAATGCAGAAATACGAAGCCCCTTCTGGAAAAGATCGGCGTGCCCTGCCCGAAATGCGGGAAAGAAGTCGTTCTGAAAAAAACCAGGAAAGGCCGGAAATATTATGGCTGCGAAAATAATCCGGAATGTGATTTTATGTCCTGGCAGAAACCGACAAAAGAACATTGTCCGGAGTGCGGAACCTATATGGTGGAAAAAGGAAACAAGCTGGTGTGCGCCAATGAAAGCTGCGGCTATGTAACGGCAAAAACTGCCGAAAAGAAGGATGGTACAGGAGTGGAGGATGGAAATGAGTAGTGTACAATTATTAGATAAGACCAGAAAAATCGGGAAATTACTGCATAATAATAATTCATCCAAGGTGGTATTTAACGATATCTGCGCTGTTATGACGGATATTCTGGAGTCAGATGTTCTTGTGATCAGCAGAAAAGGAAAAGTACTTGGAATTTCGGGAGAAGATCATATTGATCAGATCCGGGAACTTCTGGAGGATCAGATAGGAAACTATATTGACGGATCTCTGAATGAGCGTCTTCTGGGAATCCTTTCCACGAAGGAAAATGTAAATCTGGAAACCCTTGGCTTTACGGTTGATGATATTCGCCGTTATGCAGCTACGATTGCTCCCATTGATATTGCGGGAGAACGGCTGGGAACCCTGTTTGTTTACCGTCAGGAAAAACAGTATGATATAGACGATATCATACTCTGCGAATATGGCGCTACAGTTGTTGGCCTGGAGATGATGAGATCCGTGAATGAAGAAAATGAAGAGGACGCCAGAAAGAAGCAGATTGTGAAATCTGCCATCAGTACACTGTCCTTCTCAGAGATGGATGCCATTCGTCATATTTTTGAAGAACTGGACGGAAATGAGGGAATTCTGGTTGCCAGCAAAATCGCGGACCGCGTGGGAATTACCCGTTCCGTGATTGTAAATGCTTTGAGAAAATTTGAGAGCGCGGGAGTGATCGAATCCCGTTCTTCCGGCATGAAGGGTACATACATCAAGGTACTCAATGATGCTGTATTTGACGAACTGAGAGAGCTGCAGTAGATTTTTCTGAAGTCTGTACTGCGGACCATTCCGCCTCCTCTGGCCGGTCTGATATGATTTTGGAAAATGTATTTTAAAAAAGCTCATAAAAACATGAAAAATCCCTTGAATTGACAAATCTGGTATGATATACTGTATCAGTCTGTGGTTCACGGGATTTTTCTGTGTATTTTCAGACAAAAACTATATCAATCACACGGGCGGACTAACCGGTATGGTGCCTTAGGGGTAAGCCGGCGGGTGAGATGCCTGTGGAAGAATCAAAACCATGGAGGGAAAAACATGAGCGTAATTTCAATGAAACAGTTACTGGAAGCAGGTGTTCATTTCGGACATCAGACAAGAAGATGGAACCCTAAGATGGCTCCCTACATCTATACCGAGAGAAACGGCATCTACATTATCGATCTGCAGAAGTCTGTCGGCAAAGTAGATGAGGCATACAATGCTGTAGTGGACATCGTTGCAAATGGCGGAACCATTCTTTTTGTAGGAACCAAGAAGCAGGCACAGGACGCAATTGCTGCTGAGGCAGAGCGCTGCGGTATGTATTATGTAAACGAGAGATGGTTAGGCGGTATGCTGACAAACTTCAAGACTATCCGCAGCCGTGTTGCAAGACTGAAAGCGATCGAGGCTATGTCTGAGGACGGTACATTTGATGTGCTGCCGAAGAAAGAGGTTATCCAGCTTAAGAAAGAGTGGGAGAAGCTTGAGAGAAACCTTGGCGGTATCAAGGATATGGACAGACTTCCGGATGCTATTTTCGTTGTTGATCCTAAGAAGGAAAGAATCTGCGTGCAGGAAGCGCATACACTTGGCATTCCGCTGATCGGTATTGCTGATACGAACTGTGATCCGGAAGAACTGGATTATGTAATTCCGGGTAATGATGATGCAATCCGTGCCGTAAAACTGATTGTTTCTACAATGGCAGATGCTGTAGTTGAGGCAAAGCAGGGTCTTGTAGAGTCTGAGGCAGAGTATTCCGAGGATGCTGAAGAGGAAGCGGCAGAGGCAGTTGAGGAGTAATCTGATTACCTGTACGCTCCGCAAAGATCTGCAAAGAGCGTACCTTTAATTGATTCGTTAGGAGGAGATCAAAATGGCTATTACAGCAGCAATGGTAAAAGAGTTAAGAGAGATGAGCGGCGCCGGCATGATGGACTGCAAAAAGGCTCTTACCGAGACAGACGGCGATATGGAGAAAGCAGTTGAGGTCTTAAGAGAGAAGGGCCTTGCAAAAGCTGTAAAGAAATCCGGACGTATCGCTGCAGAGGGTATCGTTACATTGAAAGTAACTGACTGTGGCAAGAAAGCAGTTGCCGTAGAAGTAAACTCTGAGACAGATTTTGTTGCAAAGAACGAGAAGTTCCAGAACTATGTTGCACAGGTGGCAGAGCAGGCTCTGGATACAAAAGCAGAAGATATCGATGCTTTCCTGGCAGAGCCCTGGAAGTTCGATACCAGCAAGACTGTAAATGAGGAGCTGGCCGGACAGATCGCCGTAATCGGTGAGAATATGAAGATCCGCCGTTTCCAGCAGGTAACAGAGGAGAACGGATTCGTTGCTTCCTATACTCATATGGGCGGTAAGATCGGCGTTCTGGTTGACGTTGAGACAGATGTGGTAAATGATGCAGTGAAAGAGATGGCAAAGAATATTGCCATGCAGGTTGCTGCATTGAAGCCTCAGTACACCAACCGTTCCGAGATCAGCGCTGATTATATTGCACATGAGGAGGAGATCCTTCGTGCACAGATCATGAACGACCCCAAGGAGTCCCAGAAGCCTGAGAAGGTAATCGAGGGCATGATCAAGGGCCGTATCAATAAAGAGCTGAAGGAGATCTGCCTGTTAGATCAGGTTTACGTAAAAGCTGAGGACGGCAAACAGATTGTCAGCAAGTATATCGAGCAGGTTGCAAAAGAGAATGGCGCAAAGATCAGCATCAAAGGCTTTGTACGGTTTGAGACCGGAGAAGGTCTGGAGAAGAAGAATGAGGACTTTGCTGCCGAGGTAGCTGCTCAGATGAATATGTAATTTCATAAGCCGTAAGGTGCCAGGAGCCCTTGAAGATCCCGTAAAACGGGCATTTTCAAGGGCTTTTTGTAGTTCTGAAAGAAATTCGCTAAGTATCATAAATTATTGTATTTTAAACTTTCCGGGGAGGAACTTATATTTTCTGTTATGTTAATAAATGATATAATGAAAAAGCACAATGTTTGAAGGGAGAAGAAAGATTTGAAAACACAGGCTTTGATTTTGGAAGATGACAGGGTGCTGAATGATGGAATAAAAGAGATACTTAAGGGGATTGGGGTTGATGCTTTTCAGGTCAGGACAGCGGAGAAGGCAAAAAAGATAATGGAGACAAATGAAATAGATCTGATCATTCTTGATATCAATCTGCCGGATGGAAACGGACTGGATTTCTGCATGTATTGTAAGGCAAATTATAAGAGCAGTATTATTATAATTTCTGCGCTGGATATGGATATAGATGTGGTAAGAGGGCTTGAGCTGGGAGCAGATGATTACATAACGAAGCCGTTCAGTATGATTGTATTGCGGGCAAGAATCCAGGCGGCCTTAAGAAAATATTATCGCCAGGAAACAATCAGAATTGATGATATGGAATTTGATTTTTCTAATATGGTTTATGAGAAAGCGGGTATGAAAATACAACTGAGTGTGACAGAACAGAAAGTTCTGAAGTTATTAGTAGAAAACAGAGGGAACATAATTCCTGTTGATACTTTTTTAAGCAAGGTGTGGGATTCCAGAGGAGAGTATGTAGATAAACATGCTTTAACGGTTACAATAAAAAGATTGAGAGAAAAGCTGGAAGATACACCGGGGGAACCCCGTTATATAAAAAATATTTATGGAATAGGATATATGTGGAAAAATGAAAAAATATGACAATATTTTTAAGGCGGTCTATATAATCGGAACGATTGCGTTCGTTTGTATACAGATACTGTCTGGGATATTGCTTTACAGACATCTGAATACAGACAAAAATGTTATGATCATTTTTTCTATAAGTGTAAATCTCATCTGGGGCATAGCGGTAATTCTATTACTGCGAAAGAATATAAAGCGGATTTTTACGAAAGTAAACGATATTCTGGATCTGGCGATAAAAAATAACGAAATAGAAGAGATGGATACAGAGACGGAAATAGATGCAATCGTAACAAAGTTGGCTAAATATATGCGAAGCAGCAGAGAGACATTGGAGCAGGCAGTAAAAACAAAGAAAGAATATGAACAGCTGATTTCTGACATCTCACATCAGACCAAAATCCCTATATCCAATATATTGATATTTACAGAACTTCTGAAAGAAAATCTGAAAAAGGAAGAAAACATAAAGTATATAGACAATATTATGGGAGAAACTGAAAAATTAAAATGGTTAATCCTTTCTTTTGTCAATATGTCACGTCTGGAAAGTGGAATTATACAGTATCAGATCAAAGGCTATACGATGCAGGAACTGCTTGCTGCTGCCCTGACAAGTGTATATGCGGATGCCGAAAAGAAAAATATTTTTATCAATGTCCGGGGAAATACAGAATATAAAGGAAAGTTTGATTTAAAATGGACAGCGGAAGCAATTGTAAATGTATTAAATAACAGTATTAAATATTCCCCGGCAGATTCAAAAATTGATATAGAGACAGGTGTTCTGCCCCATTACATAACTCTTTCTGTAAAGGATTATGGAATAGGAATATTACCGGAAGAAATCCCTGCTGTATTTGGCAGGCTGTACAGAGGAAAGAATACGGCAGAATATGATGGAATCGGAATAGGTTTATATTTAACAAGAGAAATATTGACAAGCCAGGGGGGATATATTGTTTTTTCCAAAAAAGAATCCGTGGGCTCCAAAGCTGTCATATATCTGCCCAAAATCTGAAAAATATCAAAACTGTTACTTTTGAGTGATAATTCCGTTACTTTTGTCTGCTACATTTATCCTAAAAGGAGGGAGGAGCGTATTCTATGAAAATACTGCAGACAGAAAATTTAAAAAAGTATTATAAGACAGGGGAAAATGTAGTCAAAGCAGTTGACGGAGTGAATCTCGAAGTTGAACGTGGAGAATATCTTGCAATAGTAGGAAAATCCGGATCCGGGAAAAGCACACTATTGCATCTGATCGAGGGATTGGAAAAACCGACGGAAGGAGAAATATACTATAGCGGAAAAGCGTTATCTGAGAAAACCCAGGAGCAGTTAACGATTTTCCGGAGAAGAAATGTGGGGTTTGTTTTCCAGTCATATAATTTAGTCCCTATTCTGAATGTTTACGAAAATATTGTTCTGCCACTGGAATTAGATGGCGAAAAAATAGAAAGTGAATTTGTCAGCGATATTATTTCTGCATTAGATCTGCAGGATAAAGTGGATTCACTTCCCAGCCAATTATCCGGCGGACAGCAGCAGAGAGTGGCTATAGCGAGGGCTCTCGTAACGAAACCACAGATTATACTGGCTGATGAACCGACAGGAAACCTGGATTCTCAGACATGCGCCGATGTGATGGGGCTTTTTAAAAACAT